>CAKQSC010000041.1 GCA_934271725.1 uncultured Clostridia bacterium | reverse complement strand
GGATACAACCATAGTCAATAATAACCATGCTTTAAGTTTTTTGTTTTCAATTAACTCATAAACATTTGCAAGCAATACATCGATAAAAGGAAAAAAATAAATAACTAACCTTCCAACATTTTTGTATGTAGGTGCTAAACACTGAATTAATGTTCCTAACATTAAGATTTGTAAAAACAGAATGTTGTTTTTATCTTGTTTCCGCAATTTTTCCCTAAAAATATAATTCACTATGCATATGGAGTACATTAATAAAAGCATTTTATATCCTTCACCACTATTATATGTTGGAGTCGACGGCCTATATATAAAGTTCATAATAAAGTAAATTATTTTTTCCCCAAATAAAAGTGTAACAAAGACTAAAATAGTAAATACTATTATTGTTTTTTTATTAATTTTTACATATTTCAATGGATATGCAAGCAAAAAAACCGCAGCTGTTTTATGAAATAAACTAGCAAGAAAAACTAAAATTGTAAACTTCATTTATAGCAAACAAAAGTATTGCTAAGGCTGTTGCTTGTCTTAATATACCAAACAAGAAAACATATGTTTCAAATGTAATAAAAATAAATGTAGAAATAGCATAATTTTTTGAATTGTTTTTTATAAAATAGTATACCGCAATCATTTGAAATATAGAAATAGAAGATTGAAAAAATTGATAGTTATTCCAAATTAGAGAAAAAATTTTACACAAATATTTATAACCCACTTCATATCTGTCATAAAGAAAAACATCAAAAAACTTATATTCAGAAATATCGTAAAAATCTCCGACGACGGAAAAGACGCCAAAGAAAAGAACAACGCCCCCAACTACGTCTCTTATATAGGCTCGACGGTCATAAAAGGCGAAAAGCAATCCGTAAAAAAATGCAAACGGCAAGATTTTCTTGACTATTTGAAAAAATACCTCAAAGGACTTAACGGAGTTAAAGACGAAAAAACGCGCGACGAAATACTTGCCGAAATAGAAGACGACACCTTTTTGCCAAAGATTTCAAACAGCGACAACGGGTTGTTCCCTATGCAGGTGAACAAAAAAGAACTTGAAAAAATAGTCGAAAATATGGTTAAAGACCACCCCGAAACAAAGGCTTTCGCAGACAAAATTTTACCCCTTTTCCGTTTCAGAATACCCTATTACGTAGGTCCGCTTACGGGCTACCGTTCGTGGGCAAAAAGAATGGACGAAAAAGACACGCAAAAAATCACGCCGTGGAACTTTGACGAAATAATAGACAAAGAAGCGAGCAACGAAGAGTTTATGCGCAGAATGACGAATAAATGCACGTATCTTTACGGCGAGGACGTTTTACCTAAATGCTCGATAGCATATCAGAAATACGACGTGTTGAACCAACTTAACAAACTCAAAATAAACGGCGCGCCGATCAGCGTAGACGTAAAGCAAAAGATTTACAACCGACTCTTTAAAAAATATAAAAAAGTTACGGATAAAGCGATTATAAACTTGCTCATAAACGAAAATTACATATCCGAGCAAGAAGCGAAAAACGTTACCCTTTCGGGAAAAGACGGCGACTTCAAAGCGTCGATGTCCTCTTATATATCTCTTAAAAAAATACTCGGCGAGGAGTTTGTGTCAAACAACGAAGAGATATGCGAAGACATAATTTTGTGGCACACCCTCCACACGGACAAAAACAACGTTGTAAATCTTATAGAAAAGCGTTACGGCGATATTCCCGAAATAAGAGAGCATATAAAAGAACTTAAAGGGCTTTCGTTCAAAGAATTCGGCAGACTGTCAAAAAAGTTTTTGCGCGGTATCCGGGCGGTTGACAAAACGACGGGCGAAACCGTAACGATTACGGACGTTTTGTACGACACGAACGAAAACTTAAACGAAATACTTTATGACGAAAGATATAACTTCGGCGAAGTTATAGCGGAAGAGAACAACGGACAAGCAAGTGATAAAACGGGTTACGACGCGGTTGACGAACTGTACGTTTCGCCCGCCGTTAAAAGAGGAATATGGCAAACGCTTACCGTTATAGACGAATACGTAAAAGCGATAGGCAGGACTCCCGACAAGATTTTCGTAGAAGTAACGAGAGAAGACGGCAAAAAAGGCGACGAGGGCAGAAAGTCTTCAAGAAAGAAACAATTACTCGAAAAATATAAAAACGTTAAGGAAGGTTACGCCGACGTAATAGAAGAACTCGGCAAGGAGGAATATACCGACTTAAAACTCCGTCAGGAAAGATTATACCTTTATTTCCGTCAGTTGGGAAAATGTATGTATTCGGGCGAACCTATCAAGATCAGGGATTTGAGCAACAGCAGATTTTACGACGTAGACCATATTTTGCCGAGAACGTTTATAAAAGACGACAGTCTTGACAACAAAGTGCTTGTGCGTCGCGAACTCAACGAAAAGAAAAAGGACGAATACCCCGTTCCATCGTCTATTGTTTCCGAAAAAGCGAGAAAACATTGGGAATTGCTTTTAAAGAAAGAACTAATTTCCAAAGAAACTTACGACAGACTTACGAGAACGGAGCCTTTAACCGACAACGAATATAAAGGTTTTATAGCAAGGCAGAAAGTTATTACCGATCAGACGGCAAAAGCGGTGATAGAACTTCTGCAAAGAAAATACCCCGATACGAAAATCCATTTCGTAAAAGCGAAAGACGTATCCGATTTCAAAAACGATTTTAAGTTATTCAAGTGCAGAGAAACAAACGACTTGCACCACGCAAGAGACGCTTATCTTAACATAGTCGTCGGAAACGTGTACTATACGACGTTCAACACCCCGTTCGGACATCATTATAAAGACGGCGACAAGTGGCGCGAGTATAACTTAAAGCATTTGTTCGACCGTAACAGAAAAGACGCTTGGAAACAAGACGGCAACGAAAGCATAAATACCGTAACAGGCGTATTTGCAAAGCACACTATGTCCGTTACGAAATACGCCACGTGCTATAAAGGCGCATTCTACAACGAAACCGTTTACAAAAAAACGGACGATAGCATAACCGCACCGAGAAAAGAAAAAGGTCCCCTTTCCGACTCTTCAAAATACGGCGGTTACAAATCGCAGAATACCGCTTACTTTGCCGTAGTCCTTTCGGACGGTAAAAAAGGCGAACGGATAAAAACGATAGAAGCAATACCCGTGCTTACCTCTTTAAGGGCTGAAAAAGATCCGCAGGCGGTTGAAAAATACCTTTCGACTTATCGTAAAAATCCCGTTATAGTAATACCGAAAATCAAAAACAACCAACTCGTTTCGTACAACGGCACGTTATGTTATATTACCGGAACCAAAGACACACGTATTACGGCGAATAACGCAAACCAACTTTACACGGACAAAAAAACGGACGAATACGTGAGAGAACTAGGCAAACTTACGGACAGGGTTGAAAAGAAAATAGATTCTCCCGACCAAACGGAATACGTTATGAAAACCAACAAAGACGGCGTTAAAAAGTTGGTTATTACCAAAGAGGAAAACGAAAAACTTTATACTTCCCTTAAAAACAAACTCGACGAAAAGATTTATAAAGGAATAGACGCGATAAAAGCATTCAAACGCAACGTAGAAAACGGCGAAGAAACTTTCAAATCTTTAAGCGTTTACAAACAATCGAAAGTTCTTTTGCAGATATTAAAGTTCTTCAAGTGTAATGCGGAACTTTCCGATCTTACATTTATAGGTGGCGGAAAAGGCGTAGGTCAAATATATTTTCAAAAAAACATAACGAACGCAGACTTTAAGATAATAAATCTCTCGCCCGCGGGCTTGACTAAAAAAATACGGAAGGTATAAAAAATGGGCTTTCGTACGGTTGTGGTAAACTCTCGCAGTAAGTTGGAACACAGACTCAATTTTCTTATTATAAGAAGCGAAACGGAAAGACGAATATACATAAACGAGATAAACACGCTTATAGTGCAAAGCACAGCCGTTTCGCTTACGGCGTCCCTTTTGTCCGAACTTGTTAAAAACAACGTAAAAGTCGTGTTTTGCGACGAAAAGTGCAACCCGACGGCGGAACTTATGCCTTATTACGGCGCGCACAACACCTCTAAACGCATAAAAAAGCAAACGCGATGGCTTAAACAAACGAAAGACAAGGTATGGGAAACGCTTATAGTCAAAAAGATTCTGTCGCAAAGCGAACTGCTTGAAAAGAAAGGTTTTTCGTCGGAGGCGAAAATGCTTAAAGAATACGCCGAAAACGTTACCGACGGAGACGTTACCAACAGAGAAGGTCATTCAGCAAAGGTTTATTTCAACACCGTTCTGCCCGAAAGGTCCACGAGGCGCAGTACGGATTTTATAAACGGGTGTCTTAACTACGGCTATGCTGTTTTGCTTTCCGCCGTCAATCGCGAAATCGTGTCGAGCGGATATATAACTCAGATAGGTATATGGCACGACAACGAATTCAACGATTTCAATTTAGGTTCCGACCTTATCGAACCGCTCAGAACGATTGCGGACGAAACGGCTTTATCGATTGCCGACGGCGACGAAACTTTTAAAAGAAAAATGGCTAATATACTTAATTACGAAGTTATTTTCGACGGTAAAAAAACAACTCTCGACGTTGCGTTAAGACAATACGTAAAAAGCGTGCTTTGCGCTCTCAACGAAAACGATCCGTCCGTTATAACCTTTCCCGAAAAGGTTGAAATAAAGGTATGAACAACAGATTTATGAGATTGCTTATATTTTTCGATTTGCCGGTAGAAACGTCGAAAGACAGAAAAGAATACGCAAAGTTTCACAAGTTTCTCGTTAAAAACGGCTTTATAATGATGCAAAAATCCGTATATTCCAAACTCGTTATAAACAACGTAACCTCGGAAGCGGTTAAAAACAAAGTAACCGCAAACCTTCCTCCGTCGGGAACGGTGGAACTTCTGGAAGTTACGGAAAATCAGTTTTCGCGCATAGATTATCTGGTCGGTGAGCGACAGACGCTGGTTGAAGAAAGCACGGACAGGTTAATGGAAGTATGATAAAGATATCCGACGCGCATATAGAAACCCCCATGCTTTTGGACAGCGATTCTCCCCTCGTTTTGTCGATAGAAAACTCCAAAGAGTTTTATTACTTTGCGACCGAACTCGAAAAAGCGTTTTCGGGCGAAGAAAGCGACGTTAGTTTCTGGAAAGATACCGAACGGGTTTCGGCGGAAATAAGCGGTGAAATCATATTAAGCCCTTTTTATTTCGATATGTCGGACAAAAAGATTGTCAACCTGCTGTACAAAAGACTCGTTAAAAATTATAACGACGGAAGTTTTATAGTAAAGTTCGGCGAAATATGCTCCGAGACGGAATCTTTTTTATACGACCTTATCTCTACGGTAGATTTTGCGGTAGAACAAACCCCCTTTTCTATCGAAGATTTGCTTAAACTTTGCTCCGTAAAACCGACAAAAACGTACGACACTCTTTTGGAAAAACTGATATGCTATATAAATATTTTTGCGGAACTGAAATCCGTTTCCTTTTTCGTGCTTGTGGGGTTTAAAGACGTGTTGACTCCCGAAGAAACAACCCTTTTATACAAACATTGCGCGCTTAACAAGATAGAATTGTTTTTGCTTGAAAGAAAATCGTACGAAAAACTTCCCGATAACGAGCGAAAAATAATTATTACGGAAGATCTTTGCGAAATAGTTGAAAATATTCCCGAAATGTATTAAAATATAGATATAAAACGAAATAACCGCGTGGCAACGCGTGCTTTTGACCTTATTTGAGTTTGAGGGCTTTGTTATTTTGTATTACTCTTAAACGAAATGTCCCTTCTGTTAGATATAATCGTTGTTTGAGGGCTTTGTTATTTTGTAATGTTCTTAAATAACTGGGCGGAGTATTGTTCGTTTAGGGAAATAAAAGACAAAAAAGGTTTTTGACAATTTGTACGACAATATGGCAAAGGAGATAAAAGAATGAATGTAATAGAGAAAGAATATAAGGAAAAAATAGGGGGAGATTTAATTCCGTTATATATGGTAATGGGCAACTCGATTTTTGCCGATAAGTTTAAGCAAAGCCCCTTGTTGGTATACATATACTGTATCGAACACAATAAGACGTGGGAAGAAGTTCTTGAATGGCACCCCATTGAGGGAGTTGAATATTAAGGACAGGGAGTGAGTTGTGGTGACCAGTTTGAGAGCTTTGTTATTTTGTATTACTCTTAAACATAAATCAAGAAAAAAATAAACTTTATAAAAACCACCCCGTTGCTCCGATGAAAATCGGAGCAACGGGGTGGTTCGCGTTTTTCATTTTTATCTTTGCACTCTGCCCGAAGCGTTGCCGTCGGCAAGCGTTTCCACTTCCGAAACGGAAACCATATTGTAGTCGCCCTCTATCGAATGTTTAAGGCAACTTGCCGACACGGCGAACTCTATCGCCTGTTGCGGTTCTTTGCCGTTTATAAGCGAATAAATAAGACCGCCCCCGAAACTGTCGCCACCGCCGACTCTGTCGACTATGTGCATTGCGTATTTCTTTGAAAAATAAGCCTTACCGCCCGTAAACAACATTCCCGACCAGTTATTGTCGTTTGCCGACAAACTCTCCCTTAAAGTGATTGCGACGCCTTTAAAGCCGAATTTCGCCGTCAGTTTCTCCGCAACGGAAACATACCCCTCTCTGTCGAGTTTGCCCGTGTTTATGTCCGTATTGTCCGCCTCTATGCCGAAAACGTCTTTCGCGTCCTCTTCGTTTGCGATGCAATAATCCACGTATTTGCATATTTCGCCCATAACTTTGCCCGCTTTTTCTTTGCTCCAAAGTTTTTTGCGGAAATTAAGGTCGCACGAAACGGTTATTCCTTTTTGTTTAGCCGTTTTCACCGCTTGAAGCGTTATATCGGCAACGTTGTCCGAAAGGGCGGGCGTTATTCCCGTGAAATGGAACCACTTCGCGCCGTCTAAAATCTTGTCCCACCCGAAATCCGTTTCGCTTGCCGTCGCTATCGACGAACCCGCTCTGTCGTATATAACCTTGCTCGGTCTTTGGCTTGCGCCCTTTTCGCAATAATATATACCCACTCTGTCACCGCCACGCACGATTTTGCCCGTATCTACGCCGAACTTTCTCAAACTGTTCACCGCCGACTGACCTATCTCGTGAACGGGCAGTTTGGTTACGAAAGCCACGTCCTCGCCGTAATTTGCAAGGCTTACCGCCACGTTCGCCTCCGCACCGCCGAAAGTCGCTTCCAACTCGTCGCTCTGCACGAATCTTAAATACCCTTTGGGCGCAAGTCTTAACATCAATTCGCCGAAAGTTATTATCTTTGCCATTTTTCCATACTCTCCTTTACGAAACTACTGCCTCCCACGGCAAATATTTTATCCCAACTTAAATACTCGTCCTTATTGTTTCCGTCCACACCGCCCGTCGGAATGAACTTAATTTGCGGAAACGCGCCCGATAACGCTTTCATCGCCTTTAAACCGCCGTATACGTTCGCGGGGAAAAACTTTACCACGTTTATTCCGAGCGAAATCGCTTTCATTATTTCGGTAGGCGTGGCGCACCCCGGATAATACGCGATATTTTTCTTTTTGCAATATTTCGCGACTTCTTCGCTGAGCCCCGGCGAAACTATGAACTTCGCCCCGGCGTTCAAAGCCTGTCTGCATTGCTTTTTGTTTATAACCGTACCCGCGCCGACGTTCATATCGGGGAACTTTTGTACCGCGAGTTTAATAGCCTCTTCCGCGCAGTCCGTTCTGAAACAAATCTCCGCGCAGTTTATACCGTTGTTTCTTAAAGCGTTTAAAACGTTTTCCGTTTCTTCGACCTTGTTTACCACCACTACGGGTATTATTCTGTCCATTTCTTTCTCCTTATAAATCTATACCGAAATATTTTACCGCGTTGTTATACGATACGTTTTTCACCACTTCGCCGACAAAATCGATATCGCTCGTCATCTCGCCGTTTTCCATAAGTTCGCCGAGATAAGAACACAGAATACGCCTGAAATAACCGTGTCGGGGATAGGAAAGGAAAGAACGGCTGTCCGTCAACATTCCTATAAACGTGGCGATATGCCCCGTTGCCGTCAGATCGTTTAAATGTTTATACATTCCGACTTTATTGTCAAGGAACCACCACGCGGGACCGTATTGCAGTTTGCCCGTTGCCTCGCTACTCTGAAAACAACCTATAAGCGTCATAATCTCCGTATTCATAACGGGGTTAAGGTTGAATACAATCGTTTTCGGCAACCTGTTTTCCGAATTAAGCCTGTCAAACAACCTTGCCATAAGGTTTATGTCGTTATCGCCCGAAACGGAATCGAAACCCGTATCGAGCCCCAACTTTTCAAGCATAACCGAATTGTTGTTTCTCATCGCCCCGATATGCAGTTCCGTTCTTATATTCTCTTCCGCGTAAGTTTTCATTAAAAAGTAGGTAAGATACCCTTTGAAAATCTTACTTTCCTCTTCCGTAACGGGGTTGCCCGCCCTTCTTTTTTCAAACACCCCGACGGCTTTTTCTCTGTCGCAGACGGGATATACGGTTTGCAAAGCGATGTCGCTCGCTACCGTTCCTTTCGATTTGAACGCTTTAAGGCGTTCTTTGAGTTTGGTTTCGAGTTCGTCGAGCGTACGCACGTCGCCGAGTTTGTCGACGAAACCGTTGTACCCCTCCGCCTCGATATTCATTATCTTGTCGGCGCGGTAAGCAGTGCCGAAACGAAGAAATATGGTAAGTAAATATGGCCCGTTGGTCAAGCGGTCA
>CAKQSC010000040.1 GCA_934271725.1 uncultured Clostridia bacterium | reverse complement strand
CTGTTATACGTTCTCAACAACAGTCTTTTGTCGGTGTTTTTCCCGCGAAGCAGATTAGCGTAATATTTTGTCGTTGCCGAAACGTACTCCGCTCTTCTCATACGCCCTTCTATTTTAAAAGAAGTTACGCCCGCATCTATAAGTTCACGTATTTTTCGGTCGACGCACAAATCTTTCAGGGAAAGAACATATCCGTCGGCAACTTGTTTTCCGCCAACAAAATATTCATATTTTTTTCTGCAAGGTTGTTTGCAAAGCCCCCTGTTTCCGCTGTTTCCCCCAACAAAACTCGAAAAATAGCATTGTCCGGAAAACGCCGTGCATAACGCGCCCTGAATGAAAACTTCCGTTTCGATAATTTCGGAAATCGCTTTAATATCGTCAAAAGTCGTTTCGCGCGCAAGCACAACTCTTTTAAAGCCGAATTCTTTTGCAAGTTTTGCACCGTAGATATTACAAACGCCCGCCTGCGTGCTTAAATGCAGTTCTATACCATCGAAAGTTTCGCTTAAAAGTTTGCCGAAAAACATATCCTGCACGATAAACGCGTCCACACCGCAATCCAGCGCGTCGCGAACGGCGTTAAGGTAATCGGTAATTTCATCGTTTTTTATAAGCGTGTTTACCGTAACGTAAACTTTAACGCTCATCGCGTGCGCGTATTTTACGTCGTTTTTAAGCGTTGAAAAATCGAAATTATCGGCGTTTTGCCTTGCCGAAAAACCTTTAAGACCAAGATAAACGGCATTTGCGCCGTTATTTATGCCCGCCATAAACGCTTCGTGCGAGCCTGCGGGAGATAACAATTCCGTCATAGTTTTATTTTAACATATTAAACGAGTTTCGTAAAGAAAAAAACGGAAGAAATTATCTTCCGTTTTTTTGTTTTAACGAAGAGTTACGCCGATATTTTTAAGCGCGTTAAGAATGTTCTCGATCACCCCGTCAACCTCTGCCGACGGCAAAGTTTTATCGGGAGCGTTAAACTTTAAACTGAACGCCATACTCTTTTTGCCTTTTTCGACCTGATTTCCTTCGTAAATATCAAACAATTCAAGGTTTACCAAATGTTCGCCGGCATTGTTTTTAATGCAATCGTAAACGGTTTTATACGGAAGGTCTTTATCGACGATGAGAGCCAAATCTCTGTCAATCGCGGGATATTTCGGAACGTGTTTAAACGCAACTTTCGTATCGTAATATTTTTCAAGCGAATGAATATCGAGTTCCGCAACGTATACGTCGCTTTCTATGTCGAGTTTATTAGAAAGTTCGGGATTGAATTGACCAATAAACCCTACTTTTCCGCCGTTTACGTAAACAGACGCGGATCTTGTCGGGTGAAGATACGGATAAACTTCCGCTTTATATTCGATAACTGCGTTTTTGCACATTTTATCGAACACGTTTTCAAGGCTACCTTTAAGCGTGAAAAAGTTTTCGTTTTCACCGAAAACAGCCATAACGAGTTTGCTTCTTTCTTCGGGCAAATCCGTAAGCGGTAAAGATTTCGGCAAATAAACCTTTGCAAGTTCAAACAACCTTCCGTTCAGGTTTTTCCTTGATAAATTTCGTTTTACCGTGTAAATCATAGACGGCATAAGCATAGTTCTCATATTGCTTACGTCCTCGCCTAGCGGATTCATAATCTTTATACGTTTGTTTTCCGTTTCGCCGTCTATGCCGAATATTTCGTTTTCCTTTTCGGATACGAAAGAGTATGATATTATTTCGTTGAAACCGTCCGCGCAAACGGTATTTTTAAGAGTTTGTTCGTCGCGTTGAGCGGTCGTTCTGCCTCCGTTGGTTACCGTTGCGGTTTTAAGCATGGTAGGAACGAGTTTGTCGTAGCCGTATTCTCTTATAATTTCTTCCGCAATATCGGCGTAATTTTCTATATCCGTTCTGTACCCGGGTATCACTATTTTTATATCGTCGGCATTAACGTTAACGTCGAACCCGAGTTTTGAAAGAATATTTTCAATTTCGACAGACGGTACGTTTATACCGAGAACGCCGTTTATTTTGCTTATTTTCGTCGTAATAACGTTTGCAAACGATTCTTTTTTGCATAAATCATAGCAATCGCATGCAATATCACCGCAAGAAAGTTCGTTTATAAGATTCATCGCGCGTTTCATTGCAAGTTCCGTAGTGTAAGCATCCACGCCCTTTTCAAATCTTGCCGAAGAATTGCTTCTCTGATTCAATGCCCTCGAAGATTTTCTTATATTATCCCTTTTGAACATTGCTGACTCGAACAAAACGTTTGCGGTAGTATTTTTAACACCGCTGTTGAGCCCGCCCATAATGCCGGCAAGCGCAACGGGACGTTCTTTGTCGCAAATAACGAGATTGTTTTCGTTCAAAGCAAACTCTTTATTGTCGAGCGTAACTATTTTCTCGCCGTTTTTCGCTCTTCTTATTATAATCGTTTCGCCGTGCAAATCCGTCAAATCGAAAACGTGCATGGGTTGTCCTATCTCGAACAAAACGTAGTTCGTTATGTCCACGAGATTGTTTATAGATCTTACGCCGACGCTGAACAAACGCTTTTTAAGCCACAAAGGCGACTCTTCAATTTTTACGTTCGCAACGTAATTAAGCATATATTTGGGGCATAAATCCGTCGCTTCGTTTTTAACGTCGACGGTTTTTTTGGTGTTTACGTTCTTTTTCGGGATATAAGCGGTCGGAACGGGTTTGAGTTTTCTGTTCAGAACAGCCGAAACTTCCCTTGCTATTCCGTATATACTCTGACAATCCGGTCTGTTTGCCGTAACGCTTATGTCGAAAATCGTATCTTCTATGTCGAGCAAATCTTTAACTTCGTATCCGAGTTGAAAATCGTCGTGAAAAACAAGAACGCCGTCCGAACTTGCGCCTTTATAGAAATCGTCGTTTATGCCGAGTTCGTCGCCTCCGCAAAACATACCGTCCGACTCGACACCGCGCAGACTGCCTTTGAATATTCTTTCTCCGTTAAACAGCGTAGCCCCGTCTACCGCAACGGGTACGAGATCGTCTACGGCAATGTTTTTTGCGTTGGTAACTATTTGCAAAATACCATAGTTACCCGCATCTACTTTCGTTACGGACAATTTGTCGGCATTCGGGTGTTTTTCTATCGATAAAATCTTGCAAACGACTACTTTGTCGAGTTTTTCGCCGTAATTTATAACTTCTTCGACTTCAAATCCGCAAGAAAATAACTTATCTTTTAATATATCGGCGGAAACGTCGCTTATGTCGACGTATTCGCCCAACCAACTTAAAGGTACTTTCATTTTTATCTCCTGTTAAACTGTTTTAAAAATCTTACGTCGTTTTCAAAAAGATTTCTTATATCCGGAATACCGTATTTTATCATTGCTATTCTTTCAAGTCCCATGCCGAAAGCAAGTCCGGAATATACTTCGCTGTCAAGTCCGCAATTCTCTATGACTTTCTTATTTACGACACCCGCTCCGAGTATTTCTATCCAACCCGTTCCCTTGCACAACTTACAGCCCGCACCGTGACACTCCGAGCAGGTGACGTCTACTTCGACGCTCGGTTCGGTAAACGGGAAATATGACGGACGAAGACGAGTTTTAGTGCTTTCGTCAAACATTTTTCTTGCAAATTCGCCAAGCAAACCGTACAAATCGCAAAGACTTATGCCCTTATCGATTACAAGCCCTTCTATTTGGTGGAACATGGGCGAGTGAGTCGCATCGTCGTCCGCTCTGTAAACTCTTCCGGGACTTAAAACTTTTATAGGCGGTTTCTGCATTTCCATAGTTCTGATCTGTCCCGGGGACGTATGCGGACGAAGAACGAGATCTCCGTTGATATAAAACGTGTCCTGCATATCTCTCGCGGGGTGATCTTTCGGAATGTTTAACGCCTGAAAACAATAGTAATCCTTTTCGATTTCGGGCCCCTCGAAGATAGTAAATCCCATACCCGAAAAAATATCGATGATCTGATTTTTAATAAGGCTTATCGGGTGAAGATTTCCCGTAATTTTGCGTTCACCGGGAAGAGTTACGTCGATTTTTTCCTGTTCGTATTTAAGTTTCAGTTCGTGCTCTTTGATTTCGGTATCGAGGTCGTCGATGTCTTTTTCAAATTCGGCTTTAAGTTGATTGACAACCTTGCCGAACGCGCCTCTTTCTTCCGGAGCCAAATCTTTCATTCCTCTTAACAGCGCGGTAAGTTCGCCCGATTTTCCGAGATATTTGATTTTTAAATCAATCAAATCTTTTACGGCACGCGCTTTCTGAATGTCGCCGAGAAACTTTTCTCTCAAATCTTTAAAAATATTGTCTTGCATAAAACCTCCGTTTTATTCTTTTGCAAAAAAATAAACGCCCCTCTGTTTTAGGGCGTTTTGTCGCTGTACCACCTAAATTCGCTTGAAATCAAGCCTTTAACGGTTATAACGTTACCGACGGCACCCCATTACCCGAATTTTCACGGGGGCAACTCCGAAGTGAATACCGTAACCGCCTTATAAAGCGTCTTTCAGCCACGAACGCTTCTCTCTCTATAAAACTTACGTTACGTCTGTCTTCATCAATGTTTTTTTCAAGTATATAATATTATAAGCGCATTGTCAAGTATTTGATGAACTTTCAAGATAAAAATCGGGAACGTCGCCTACAATTATAACGTCGAAAAGAATAAAATCACATTCGTTTACTATTTCGATGTATTTTGCGGGTATAGAAAGCGCGGTTTTAATTTTTACGGACAAAAATACGCAATGCCTTGTCTGATTTATGCCCTTATTTTCAAAAAACGATTTAAACTCGCACGATACCACGTTTAACGGTTTCATTTTAATCTTCACGTCGCCGAAACCCGCGTACAATATTTTAAAAGTCAAAAGCGAGCCTAGCGGAACTTCCGCGTACTTTATAGTATTTCGGTTTATTTCTTGCCGAACCATATCCGTAAAACTTGCGGAAAATTCGTTTATCGCAAAAGAGTTCGTTTCAAAAGACGTTATCTTTCCGTCCGTATTTCGGGATATCTTATAGAACTCCCCGTATCTGTTTTTACCGAAATCATTGTCGGAAAATACCTTCATAACAATCTCTTCGTTCTGTGATTCAACGTTATTTTTTGCAATATTGATAATCGTTGAAATTATTAGGTTATTTATATAAAAAATTATAACGATTATGATAGACGTAATAATAAATATTTTCAACGTTTTTAAAGAAAAGACTTTTCGCATATTATATTTTATGCGAAAAGTCTCTTTTAATTCTTTTTAGTTTTGGAACGGAACACCACCGAAAACAGATATCCGAAAACTATCGCGGCGGTTATTCCTGCCGACGATGCGGTAACTCCTCCCGTAATCGCTTTGAAAAAATCATACTTCGCCCCTTTCATCGCGCCTTTTGCAAGCAGGTAACCGAAACCCGAAATAGGAACGCTCGCTCCTGCGCCTGCAAAGTCTATAAGATAATCGTATACCCCCAATGCCCCTAAAAATAATCCCGTCAACATAAAATAGACCAAAATCTTGCCTGAGGTGATCTTAGTATAATTGATGAGAAGTTGAGCGATTGTACAAATTAAACCGCCTACGACAAAGGATTTTAAAAACATTAACAATACGTCCGAAACAGTGTACATTACGCCTCCACTACGATAAGATGAGCAATCGACGGAATGCTTTCCCCTTGTTGCGAACTCAAAGTCGAAAGCAACGCTCCGGTTGCCATAAAAATAATTTTTTTATATTCTTTTTTAATAAGTTTAGGGTAAAAATAGTCGGAAAAAACAACCGCACTGCACCCTGCGCCGGAACCGCCCTGAAACTCTTTTTCGTTCTTTTCGTAAATAATTCCGCCACAATCTACGTGTTTGTCCGTCAAATCATAGCCTTTTTGTTTCATCAAATCGCAAAAAACACGACTTCCCAATATACCTAAATCACCGGTTATAATGAGATCGTAATCTTTTTCGCGAGTGTTTGTGTTGTTGAAATGCGCAAGCAAAGTATCGACTGCCGCCGGTGCCATAGCGCAACCCATATTGTTGGCGTCTTTCACGCCGAAGTCGACAACTTTACCAACCGTAGCCATTGTGATTTTCGGTAATTTTTTATCGGTTTTTCCTAATAAAAATCCACCCGCACCCGTAACCGTCCATTGCGATTGAGGCGGTCTTGTCGAACCTAATTCCAAAGGATATCTGTATTGCCTCTCGGCTGTGGAAAAATGACTGCTCGTCAGGCAAATGGCTTTGTTTATCAAGCGAGAATCAACCATAATAGATGCAATCGTAAGGCTTTCCGTAAGCGTTGAACAAGCGTTATATACCCCTAAAAACGGAATATCGTATTCTCTTACTGCAAAACTTGCGGAAATTATCTGATTAAGCAAATCTCCTGAAAGAAGCACGTCTATATCATCTGTTTTAAGGTTATTTTCCGTAAGCAATCTGTTTATCACGTAACTTTGCATTTTACATTCCGCTTTTTCGTAAGTTTTTTCGCCGAAAGTATCGTCGTAAATGCTATGTTTAAAATGTTTACCGAGCGGACCTATACTTTCTTTCGGACCTACTATGGCAGATGTGTTTATAATTGACGGAGGATTTTTTTTAAAATAAAAGGTTTTTTGCATTATATTCTGTATAAAACGAAATAGATAATTCCGACAAGCACGCTTCCGCTTATGCCGAAAACAAGTATAGGACCGGCAACCTGAAACATTTTAGCGGCCATTCCGTAAATAAACCCCTCCGACTTATATTCCATAGAAGAAGAAACTATACTGTTTGCAAATCCCGTAATAGGAACAATCGAGCCTCCTCCGGCAATTTTGCCTATTCTGTCGTATACGCCCAGTCCCGTTAAAAGAGAACCTAAAAAAATCATTATAATGCTTACGCAACTTGCCAATACGTCTCCTTCGAGTCCAAAGCATATTTCTAGCATAAACCTGAAAAATTGCCCTATCGCGCAGATAAAACCGCCGACCATAAACGCGCGGTACAAAGAAGTTATTTCGTTTGTTTTCGGCTGAAAGCGCGAAATATATTTCAAATAAGTTTCGTTAGTTTTTTGCATCTTTTAAATAATCTTCCTTTTCCGTTTTTCTTAAAATCTCTTCGTGTCCGCAAAAATCCGTCGGTTTTGTTTTCTTCACGTTTTTCATAAAATTATTATTTCCCCGAAAACAAAAAAAATGCGTCTAGGCAATAATTTGACGCATTTTGGTTAATATTTTGTTTTCTATTCGGGAAATCTGAACTTGCGACACTCCCATTATTTTGGCTACTTCACTTTGAGTTTTATCTTTAAAGTACCTTAAAATAATTATTTTTCGTTCGTTTACGGGTAAACTTTGTAATATTTCTTTGAAATGCAGTCTGTCGGTAATATCGTCGTTTTCGTTATAACCCGGCAACCTTTCTATAAGTTCCATGCCGTCCTCGTCGTCGCCCTGTTCGTAAATGGAAACGGGTAGTTTCGTAGAGTTCAAAGCGATTACGACGTCTTCCTCGGGTATTGCCGTTTCTTCGGATATTTCCTTAACGGAAGGCATTCTTTCGTTTTGCATATAAAACTCGTCCGAGAACTTATTTATTTTGTTTGCCGTTTGCTTTATCGCGCGAGAAACTTTTATGGCGCCGTTATCTCTCATATACCGCTTTATTTCCCCTATAATCATAGGTACGGTATAAGTCGTGAACTTCGTTCCGAAACTTTCATCATAGTTTTTTACGGCTTTTAAAAGACCTATATTTGCAATCTGAATCAAATCGTCGTACTCTATACCCTTGTTTAAAAATTTTCTCGCGATATATTTTATCAAAGGCAAATTGTTTTTATATACTATTTCTTTGGCTTTTTTATCGCCTTGACGGGCTTTTTTAATATATTCTGCCAACGTTTCGTTATCGAGCATGACACAACCTATCCGATAACGGTTTTTTTCATATTTATTTCGGTACCGCAACCGCTTTTTGTAACGATTTCCAAAGAGTCAGTAAACGTCTGCATAACCGTAAATCCCATTCCGGAGTGTTCGCTGTCCGGTTTAGTGGTAAAAAACGGTTCCTGCGCTTCTTTCGGGTTTGCTATACCGATGCCGTTATCTTTAATTTTAATATGTACCGTTTTATCTTCGACGTTTACTTCGAGATATATTTTTCCGTTTTTATCGTTAGGATAAGCGTGCACTACGGCGTTTGTTATCGCCTCGCTTACAGCCGTTTTAATGTCGGAAAGTTCAGACAGACTGGGATTTAACTGTAAAATAAAAGAAGAAACGCACGTTCTTGCAAAAACTTCGTTTTCCGCACGCGCGGGGAAAGTTAATTTCATATAATTGTTCATATAGTTCTCCGTTAATATTTGGGTATAATTTTGTACACACCGCTAAGGTCGAGTATCTTATCCGCCGTAATCGCCGGATTTTCTATGTACATAGGAATGTCGAGATTGTTTAGTTTTTTATATCTGCCCAAAATAACGCCGAGTCCCGTACTGTCCATAAATGTTACTCCCGATAAATTAAAAACGACTTTTTTCGCATAAACGTGTTTGTCAATCAACTCGTCAAGGTTACTTATTATCGTTTGCGCGTTATAATTATCTAAATCTCCGTCGAGATAAACGTATAACGCGGATTGATACAACTTGTATTTAATACTCATATTTATCTCCTTATGCGACAATGGTAACACTTTAATCACACAATAATTTGTATGAAATAACGGTATTTTATCTTATGTTGTCGATTGTTAATGAAATAATTAAAAAATATTAAAAAACTTTAAAAAAGCCCTGAAAATCTGTTGACAAAATAACTAAAATATAATATTATAGTTAAGCAATTTGAGAAAAACCTCAATCGGGGTGTAGCGCAGTTGGTAGCGCACGTGGTTTGGGACCATGGGGTCGGGAGTTCGAGTCTCTTCACCCCGACC
>CAKQSC010000039.1 GCA_934271725.1 uncultured Clostridia bacterium | reverse complement strand
TGTTCCGTGTGCGGAGAAAGCGAATGGCGTGAAGAATATTGCGATCACGCTTTCGTCGACGATGCAAGCGGTAACCATACTTGCAACAAATGCGGATATACGTATCGGGGCGACGAAATGCCGTCCGTAATGCTTGAAATCTTATCCGGCTATTACGGTTACGATTACAGCATAGGTTTCCGCATGACGGATTACCTGTACCACGACGATTTTTATATGATGTTCGACGAGTTTTTGCGGAATTATCACGTTACTCTCGCCGTATACGATTATACCACAGAAAGCATTGTTTCCGATTCGATGACGACGGACGGCGTTAATATCGAGATAGTGCGAGCAACAACGGATTATGAGAAATACGACGTCGCTTATGCCGTAATAAACTTGGATATGTCCGCTATAAACAACGTGTATGCGAATTATTCGGACGGCAATTACGGTATAATGCTTGTGCTTGTCGACGGTAACGGAACGAGTTATCTTTACAGAATAGTTTAATAAAAGGCTATAAACAACCGCCCCGATTTTCTTTAATGAAAATCGGGGCGGTTTAATTTCAGTCTGAAAAATATTTAAGTTTTTTCGTTCGGGTTGACGGTAACCGTTTTAAAGTCCGTGTATACGACGAATCCGGGTTTTGCGCCCGTCGGTTTTTTAACGTAGCGGACGGGGGTGTAATCCACGTCTACCTTCGTGGCGTTTTTGCCCGTCGAGCGTTGCGCGATTATCTTTGCGCCTTTAACTATCGTTTCGACGGGTATTTCTTTTCCCGCATAAACGAACACGCCGTGTGCCGACCGATAATTTTTAGCGTGTAGCCATACGTCGTTGCCTTTGGATTTTTTAACGAGTTCGTCGTTCTGAACGTTGTTTCTGCCGACTTTAAATGTGAACCCGTCGATATCGAAGGAAAGGCAATCGGAAGGTTTTTCTTTTTGTTTTTTCTTCTTTTCGGAGGAAATCAAACCAACGGATACGAGTTCTTCTTTTATGGCGGAAAGGTCGTCCGCAGTGCTTGCCGATTTAAGTTCGTCCGACACGCTTTTAAGATAATCGTATTCCTTTTCCGCTTCCGTTTTTTGTGAGGTTACGGCGACGAGCGTTCTTTTTTGTTTGTTATATCTCGAATAATATCTTTGCGCGTTTTTGCTTGCCGACAGGTTTTCGTCAAGGGGGATTTTAATAAGTTTACCGCCGTCGTAATAGTTTTCCGCTTCTATAAACTTTTGTCCGTCTTTGATTTTGTAAAGGTTTACCGTAATAAGTTCGCCTTTAATTCTGTCCGACTCCATATCGGCGCAATCGTTTATTTTATTTGCGATTATCTGCAACCGCTTTTCAATTTTTTTAACGTGAGAATTGACTACGGAAGACAAGGAATTGAGTTTTTCCGTATACGATTTCAAATTGTCTTTATAGTCGAACAAAAACTTGTCCGCTTCCGTTACCGAATCGAAATACTCGTAATTTCCGTTTACGGAAAGATATGGGAAAGGGAAAACTTCTTTGGGAACGCCGTTTTCGGTGAGAACGCAAGGGTTTGCCGGTAAAGAATAAAAATCGTCAAGCGTTTGTTTTATGCTTTTTCCGCTATTTTCGTAACGATATGCTATTTCGTTTGCCGTCTGATAAGAAATACCTTTTATCGAGCCGAACAAAAAACTTGTCTTGTCAGGGCAAGCGTTAAACGCCCGTTCGTCCAATTCGTCGTAAGAAACTTTATCCTGCGTTTTTGGCAGGGTATATTTAATTCCCGCAAAAACGGGGCGGTCGCGCGCTTCTTCTATTCCCGCCTGATGAATAGCGCCTAAAATAAAGCCGTTTGCCGTAAGAATAATATTGCTGTACTTGCCCATTATTTCGGCGTAAAGAACCTTGTCTTCGTCCTCTAAAAAATCGTTGCGACAGCGAACGGTTATGCGGACTATTCTTTCGTCTTTAAGTTGTTCTACGCTTAAAATCGTACCGCCGACAAGGTGTTTTCTTAAAAGCATACAAAAAGAGGGCGCGTCTTTCGGATTCTCTTTCTGTAAGTCCGTAAAGGCTATTCTGCCCGTGTTCGCGTCGGAAGAAATTATAAGCCTTTCACTTTTCCCGTTTGCATAGAGAATAAGAATTATCTCGCCGTTATCAGGCTGATTTATTTTGTTTATTTTCGCGCCGATAAGTTCGGAGTTCAGTTCGCCGACTCTGTATTTCAGCGCGAATGCGTCGTTTGCCATAAGTTACCGCCGTAATGTTTTTTTGATTTTATAAGGCAATTATATATTATTTTCGTAAAAATGTAAAATAAAAGCGTAAAACTTTGCATTTTTTAAAAGTTTATGTTAAAATAATACCGATTGAAAAGCATATAGGAGTAAGATATGAATTACAATATTGAAAAAGCAGAAAAAAGCACCGTTAAAATCCACATCGAATTAGACGCGACCGAATGGAACGACGCCGTAAATAAGGCGTATGAGAAAAATAAGGGTAAATATTCCATGCCCGGTTGGAGAAAGGGGCACGTTCCCAAAAAAGTTTTGGAAAACGCTTACGGCGTAGGCATTTTCTACGACGATGCGATTAACGGAGCGTTTTCTTCGAGTTATTACGATATACTTCAAAAGGAAAAGGATTTGGAAGTCGTTGCCGATCCCGACGTCGCTATCGACGATTTAAGCGAAAACGGCGTTAAAATGACGGCTACCGTTGCCGTTAAGCCGGAAGTCAAAATAGCCTCTTATACAGGTATAAAGGTAAAAAAAGTTGAGTATAATGTAACTGACGAAGACGTTGAAAACGCAATTAAGTCTTTGCAGGAAAGAAACGCGAGGGAAGTACCCGTCGAAGGCAGATCCGCAAAAGACGGAGATATCACCAACATCGATTATTCGGGCGCGGTTGACGGAGTTAAGTTCGACGGCGGTACGGCTAACGGACAAACTCTCGTTCTCGGCAGTCATTCTTTCATTCCCGGATTTGAAGAGGGCGTCGTCGGTATGAATATAGGAGAAACGAAGGACATAGACGTAACTTTCCCCGACGATTATCATGCGGAAGAATTAAAGGGCAAGAAAGCGGTGTTCACCGTAACCCTTAACTCTATAACGGAAAAACAACTTCCCGAAGTAAACGACGAGTTTATAAAAGACGCTACGGGCACGGATACTCTCGAAGAATATAAAAAGCAGATAATCGAAAAGAAAACTGCGGAAAACGAAAAGAAAGCGAAGAGAGAAAACGAAAACAATCTTTTAAAAGAAATCGTTAAAGGCGCGGTTATGGATATCCCCGACGCGCTTGTCGAAAGACAACTCGATTCCATTATTCAGGATATGGGTTACAGAATGATGTATCAGGGCTTGAAAATGGAAGATTATCTCAAATATACTAACCAGACGGCGGAAAGTTACAGAGAATCTTTCAGAGAACAAGCGATAGATTCTTTGCGTAGCCAACTCGTTATAGATAAGATTATCAAGGAACAGAACATAACCGCAACGGAAGACGAAATGAAGGCGAAATATCTCGATATGTGCGAAAAGCAAGGATATAAAACGCCCGATTTCGACAAGGTAAAAGACAGCAAGCAGATAGGATATATCGAAAACGAAATCATTATAGACAAATTGTTCGATTATCTTACCGCAAACAACGAAATAAAGTAATTTAAGGAGCGTTCTATGATAAAGAACAGCGTTATACCTTACGTAGTGGAAAACACCGCGAAAGGTGAGAGAACGTACGACATATATTCAAGACTGCTTGAAGACAGAATAATATTCCTTACGGGTGAAATAAACGATCAGGTGGCGGATGTTGTCGTTGCCGAACTGTTGTATCTCGAAGGAAAGGACTCTTCCAAAGATATATGTCTTTATATCAACAGTCCGGGCGGTTCGGTTACCGCGGGCATGGCGATTTACGACACGATGAATTATATAAAATGCGACGTGTCGACTATATGTATCGGTATGGCTGCTTCGATGGGCGCGTTCCTTTTGTCAAGCGGTACGAAAGGCAAACGGTACGCTTTGAAAAACAGCGAAATAATGATACACCAGCCTCTCGGCGGGGCTCAGGGGCAGGCGAGCGACATTAAAATCGTTGCGGATCAGATTTTGAAAACGAAAGCGAAGTTGAACGCCATTCTCGCAAAGAACAGCGGACAACCCTTGGAGATTATCGAAAGAGATACGGACAGAGACAATTATCTTACGAGCGAAGAAGCGCTCGAATACGGACTTATAGACAGAATATTTGAAAAACGCCCGTAAAACCCTAAAAAAATATAACGAAAACAACCGCGTTCAGGCGGTTGTTTGATTAGCGACGAGTAACCTTTTTTCAAGGGTTGCTCGCGTTCTACACGGAGTAATATGAAAGATAAAGAGTTTTGTGCTTTTTGCGGTAAATCGCAAGCGGAAGTAGACAACCTCATAGCGGGGCCCAACGGACTGTATATATGCAACGAGTGTATAGAAACGTGCGCGGAACTGCTTAAAGAAAGAAACGTTTCCGAAACCGATTCGAGCGTAAAAATACTTACGCCCGTCGAAATCAAGGCGGAGTTGGATCAATATATCATCGGTCAGGAACACGCCAAAAGAGTTTTGTCGGTAGCCGTTTACAACCACTATAAAAGAATATTCAACAAAGGGGACGATAAGGACGGCACCGTTCTTGAAAAAAGCAACGTTTTGCTTTTAGGGCCCACGGGTTCGGGAAAGACTTTGCTTGCGAAAACGCTTGCAAAGACGCTTAACGTGCCGTTCGCTTCGAGTGACGCTACCACTTTGACGGAAGCGGGTTACGTCGGCGAAGACGTTGAGAATATTTTGCTTAAACTCATTCAGGCGGCGGACTACGATATAAAGAAAGCGGAACACGGCATAATATATATCGACGAAATAGACAAAATAGCAAGAAAGAGCGAAAACACTTCCATAACGAGAGACGTTTCGGGCGAGGGCGTGCAACAGGCTTTGCTTAAAATAATAGAGTCTACGGTTGCGTCCGTTCCTCCGCAAGGCGGAAGAAAACATCCTCAACAGGAAATGTACAAAATAGACACGACGAACATTTTGTTTATAATGGGCGGGGCGTTCGTCGGACTCGATAAAATAGTTAAGTCGAGAACGGAAAACAATTCGCTCGGTTTCGGCGGAAAAGTTAAAAACGACAACGACGACGATTACGAATATTTGAAAGACGTTCAACCGCAAGACCTTATCAAGTTCGGTCTTATCCCCGAGTTCGTCGGAAGGGTGCCCGTAGTGGCGGGGCTTCACGCGCTTGACGAAGACGCTTTGGTAAAAATCATCAAGGAGCCTAAAAACTCGCTTGTCAAACAATATACCAAACTTATCGGTTACGACAACGTCAATCTCGAAATTACGGACGACGCCGTCAGAGCAATGGCAAGAAAGACGATAGAACTTAAAACGGGCGCAAGGGGGCTTCGCAGTATATTCGAGAATATCATGCTCGATACCATGTTCGACTTGCCGTCGAGAAAAGACGTCGAAAAGGTTATAATAGACAAAGACGTCGTTTTGGGCAACAAAACCCCCGTCGTCGTAAAAAAGGGCGATACTAAGGATATAGCGTAAACCGCTGAAAGGGTGCAAAGTGGCAAAGAAAAACAAACAAGTCGAAAAAATCAAAAAAAGGCTGTCGCTCGGCGGACTTATAGCGATAACGTTATGTTTTGCAATCGGTTTGATTGCGGGATATTTTACATACGGATTTCTGACGCAGGACGATAAGTTTTTTATAAACGGCGAACAGAACGTTTATATCGTTAAGGGCGCGGAATATAAAGAAGAATATGCTACGGCGGTGCATTTCGGTAAAGATTGCTCAAAAGACGTAAAAATCGAAGGCGAAGTAGACGTCAACGTGCCGGGCAGATACGTTTTAAAATACACTATAAACAAGTTCAGATTCAAAAACACTGTAAGATACAGATACGTAACCGTAGCGGAGGTAAGCGATGAGTAAGAACAACAAACGCGTTTCCGCAGGCGTAGTGGTATTTATCTGTATTTTGGCTATAATAGTCGGTTTCTTCGGCGGAGCGGTAGTAAAACACGTTTTAACCGAACCGAAGTCGGACAGCCTTAAAAGCGAAGTCGTCGTAAACGGCGATTTGTCAGTTCATTTTCTCGAATTAGGCAACAATTACACGGGCGATTGCACTTACATAAAAGCGGGTGATACGGATATTCTCATAGACGCCGGCAGTCGTCAGAACAGCGCGCCGGTTATTGCGGAATACGTCGACAGATATTGTACGGACGGCGTTCTCGAATACGTTATAGCGACTCACGCGCATCAGGACCATATAGCAGGTTTCGTAAGCACTAAATCTACGGCGGGCATATTCGATAAATACGAGTGTGAAACGATAATAGATTTTGCTAAAACGAATAAATCGGAAAAAACCGGTTTATATAAAGGCTACGTCGATGCGAGAAATAACGAAGTTGCTGGCGGAGCAAAACATTACACCGCTTTGGAATGTTGGAACGAAACGGGCGGAGCGCAACGCAGTTACGATTTGACCGGCGACGGTTCCGTTACGATGAAGATACTTTATCAGAAGTTTTACGAGCAAAAAACGAGCGACGAAAACGATTATTCCGTTTGCATTATGATTGAACAGGGCGACAACAAATACCTGTTTACGGGCGATTTGGAATCGAAAGGAGAGGCTTCGCTTGTAGAAAGCAACGAACTCGGCGAAGTAAAACTTTTCAAAGGCGGACACCACGGCTCGCCTACGTCAAGCACGGACAAACTGCTTGAAGTTATCAAGCCCGAGTACGTTTGCGTTTGCTGTTGCGCGGGCGCGGTAGAGTACACTACGAATCCCGACAATACTTTCCCGTCGCAGGCGTTTATCGACAGAATCGCGATATATACGGATAACGTATACGTAACGACTATGGGTAAACTCGAATACGACGAAACAAAAAAGGAATATAAAGACGTCGGTTTCGAGTCTTTAAACGGCAACATAGTTTTTTCCTGCACGAAAGGAGTCATAACCGTAACGTGCAGTAATATAAAAGACAAACTGAAAGACACCGAGTGGTTCAAAAACAACAGAAGAACGCCCGAAGCATGGGCAAGTTGAAAAAGAGCGGAAATACCGCTCTTTTTAATTTTTATATCGTCGATTTAAACGGACGCAAACGTGCATATAATAGTTTTATGAAAAGTAAAATCGCAAGAATTATTTGTTTTATTTTTTGTTGCGTTTCCGTCCTTCTCGCGCCGACGCTTTGCTACTTTAAACTTCGTACCGTAAGCGGTAACGACGGTAAAGCGGAATATAAATGCGTCTTGAACGTTTGGCATACGGACACCTTTCCGGGCGGATTCGGTAGCCGTAAAAGGTTTATAGAAAAGGTTGCGAAAAGTTTTGAAAAGAAAAACAAAGGCGTTCTCGTAAGGGTAACCGATATGAGTATTACCGCCGTAAACGAACGTCTTAACTCCGAAACTCCCGACGTAATTTCTTACGGAACGGGCGTAACCGCGGATATAACGAAACTACTTGCCTTGCCGTTCGAGAGCGGAAAAGGCGGAATCGTTCACGGTAAAACATACGCTTGCGTATGGGCGAGAAACTGTTATATACTTTTCGCCAAAAAGGGAAAAACGCTGTCGGACGATTGTTCGGTAATCGTCGGGCAAAGCGAGTGTAATCTGCCGTCGGTCGCTTTTTATACGTGCGGTTATCGCAACCCCGTAATTTTTTCCTCGCCCGAAAAAGCCTGTTCGGATTTTCTTTGCGGTAACGCGGACTTTTTCGTAGGTACGCTTAAAGACCTTTACAGATTAGACAAACGGGGAGTCGAATACGATTATACCGTTCTCGGGGACTTTGACGATTTGTTGCAATACGTTTCCGTATACGATGGCGAAAAGTCCTCTTACGGGGTTATGTTTGCGGAAAGTCTTGTCTTTTCGGAACTTAAAGAATTAAACGAAAGCATAGGGCTTATGAAAGAAAACGGTGAGAGTTTGGCTGAACCGAGCGTAAAGGTCGGCGGTGAATATAAAACGATATCGGCGTTTATGGCGTATAACGCCGTAAAAGAATTGCAAAACGCGTTAAAGGGCGTAAGCGGAAAAGACGAAATATTAAATATATTAAAAAATGCCCTTTTATGATTGAAAAAAAATGCAAATTATAGTAAAATGTATAGGTATATAATCGATTGCATTGCAAAAGAGTTTTACGGCGACGAAAACGTCGTTATAAAGAGAAACGTTTTGGGAAAGACGCTCTCTACGCTCGGATGCGGTGGCTGTATAGACGCCGTGTTTTACCCGAAAACGGTACGTTCTCTTATAAAAATAGCGGAAATTGCGAAAAACTACGGTATCAAACCGTTTGTTTTAGGCAATTGTTCCAACCTGATAATATCGGACGATGGTTATTCCGGTGTGGCGATAAAAACGGATTTTTTGCGGGGAATATATCTTGACGGCAACGAACTTACCGCGCTTTCGGGGACGAAAAACTACGAACTTGCCCGTTTTTCGCTGACGAACGGCATTTCGGGGTTGGAGTTTTTGTGCCAGATTCCGGGAACGGTCGGCGGAATGACTTTTATGAACGCGGGCGCCGTCGGTAAAGACGTTTCCGCTTGCTTAAAGTCGTGCCGAATTTTAGCCGACTGTAAAATTATCGGGAGAGAAAGGAAAGATATTCCCTTTTCGTACAGAAAAAGCGGAATAGACGGAATAATAATTTCATCGACGTTTATCGTCGGAAAAAGCGACGTTAAAGATATTTACGCAAGAATGAAAAGAAACGCGGTTATAAGGGGAAATCAACCCAAACTCAACACTTGCGGTTCTGTTTTTAAAAATCCGTGCGGAATGAAAATAGCGGAAATGCTTGACGATTGCGGTGTTAAAGGGCTTGTTTACGGCGGAATGAAAGTAAGCGAAAAGCACGCCAACTTCATCGTAAACG
>CAKQSC010000038.1 GCA_934271725.1 uncultured Clostridia bacterium | reverse complement strand
GAACACAGAAGTTAAGCTCGCTTGCGCAGAAAGTACTTTGCGGGTGACTGCACGGGAGGATATGTAATTGCCACTTCCACTAAAAAGGACTTATTCCAAACGAATAAGCCCTTTTTCTTTTGTTGTGATATACGATTATGTATATAATGATATTTTATGCGGTATAATTATGATTTTATAAAAAATCGACAATATTTTACACGGATTTATATAAAGATATTCAAACGTATAATATATCGTATAATCTATTCGTATACGTGTAATCAACATATATGGTCTTGAAAAGTATCGGAGAGGTAAAAAAAGAATAAACGATATGCGCCCCGATCGGGAAAATCCGAGCGGGGCGGTTTTTATAGATAACGTATCGTTGCATAAGTCGGCACTTTCTACGGGCAGGTGTTCTAAAAAAATGCCAACGTTGCCGGCGGCGTTTTCTACGGGCAGGTGGGCTAAAAAATGACAGCGTTGCCGGCGGTTATTTTCGACGAACGTGGTTTTCGGAAAAAAGGGTGCGGTCGCCGTCAACAAAGGCTCGGAACAAAAAGGTTGCGGACGGGAAAAACTATAAAATAAGGTAAACGGTGCGGTTGTCGCCGACAAATGTTCGGAACAAAGAGTTGCCTTAAAAACTATAAAACAAGGCAGACGGCGCAGGCGGAAAGAGCGGAAAATAATTGCGAAAGCAAGCCTATCAGAAGAGGCTTGTACAGTTTTTTAAAACCTTGATCCGAATAATAAAGCGCGGACATATAAAACACCGTGTCGGTTGAAGAGTATATTACGGAAGCGCATTTGCCTATGAAAGAATCGGGCGAATATTTGGCGTAGACTTCCGCAAGAACGGAAAGGCTTCCCGTTCCCGAAAAGGGTTTTATAAGAACGAGCGAAGTAAGTTCTTTCGGAATACCGAAAAAAGCAAACACGGGTGATAAAAAGTTTGTGAGAGCAAAAGAAACTCCGCTTGCGTCGAAAAGCGTCAGCATTACGAATATAGCGGAAAGGTAAGGGAACGCGTCGAGCGCAAGGGGTACGGCTTTTTTTGCGCCGAGTGCGAATTTGTCGTATACGTTGACTTTTTTCACCGTCGCGAAAGAAAAGGTCGCAACGAACAGAAAAGGGATTATTCTTGCGGTTAAGTTTTGCATTTTTCACCGATATAAAAAAGTTTTACAAGCGTTATTCCGAACACGAAAGCAATTGCGGTGTTCACGACGGTCGGTAAAATTATGCTTGCGGGATATAAAGAAGAATATTCGGCGCGCAGGCTTATTACGGTCGACGGAAAAAGCCCCAAAGCGCATACGTTGAATATGAAAAGGGCGCATTGCGTTTTTTCGGGGCTTGTCCGTTTAAGGTTATTCATTGCGTCGAGCCCCAGCGCGGTGGACGCGCCCCCTAACCCCAACAGATTGCAGGAAGCGTTGAGAGAAATCAAGGATTCCGTTTCCTCGCCCACGTTTCCGAACAAAAACCGTATCACGGGTTTAAAAAGTTTTGCGAGTTTGCGGTTAAGCCCCGTTTCTTTAAGCACTTCAAAAAAGCCGAGCCACACCGCGTAAACGACTATCAGTTTAACGGAAATATCGAAAGCGGTTTTCCCGCCGTTTTCCAACGCGGAAAGAAACGCCGACGGGTGAAAAATAAATAAAATCACGCTTGAAATTATTATTATAACGCTAAAAATCAGGTTCATATTAAACTTTATGCCCGAAGAGTTTTGTTTATGTTTTACTTTTTTATTAAATTAGGTTATAATAAAAAGAAAACTTATCCGGAGAAGATTATGGCAACCGATAAACAAAAATATTATATAACTACGGCTATCGCGTATACTTCGAGCAAACCGCACATAGGCAACACCTACGAGGCGATTCTTGCCGATTCGATAGCAAGGTTTAAACGCGCCGAGGGATACGACGTCTTTTTTCAGACGGGAACGGACGAACACGGTCAGAAAATAGAAGACAAGGCGAAACTCGCGGGGGTAGATCCCAAAACTTACGTAG
Organism: uncultured Clostridia bacterium; assembly: GCA_934271725.1. Taxonomy (GTDB): domain Bacteria; phylum Bacillota; class Clostridia; order Christensenellales; family Borkfalkiaceae; genus CAKQSC01. The sequence continues at coordinate 6,987 of CAKQSC010000038.1, read as the reverse complement.
ACGGCGTTGCGAATATCATTAAAGGTATATGGGATCTTGTCGGCGTGTCTTACGATAAGTTTATAAGAACGACGGACGAATATCACGAAGAACAAGTCCGGAAAATATTCAAAAAACTTTACGAGCAAGGTGATATTTATAAAGGTTCTTACGAGGGGTGGTATTGCAAACCCTGCGAATCCTTTTTTACCGAAAGCCAACTTATAGACGGAAAATGTCCCGATTGCGGAACGCCCGCCGTCAAGGCGAGCGAAGAGGCGTATTTCTTTAAAATGAGTAAATACGCGGACAGACTCTTGAAATATTACGACGAACACCCCGAGTTTATAACTCCCGTTTCGCGTAAAAACGAAATGGTGAACAATTTTTTAAAACCCGGTTTGCAGGATTTGTGCGTTTCGAGAACTTCTTTCAAGTGGGGTATACCCGTAGATTTCGATCCGAAACACGTGGTATACGTCTGGCTTGACGCGTTGACGAATTATATAACGGGCATCGGGTACGACGCGGACGGAAACTCTTCCGAAACCTTTAATAAACTCTGGCCCGCCGACGTTCACGTGATAGGCAAAGATATTATAAGGTTCCATACCATATACTGGCCGATATTTTTAATGGCGTTAGGCTTGCCTTTGCCGAAAAAGGTTTACGGGCACGGTTGGCTTTTGCAGGACGGCGACAAGATGAGCAAGAGTAAAGGCAACGTTATTTATGCCGACGATTTGGTTAAACGTTTCGGTAAAGACGCCGTAAGGTATTACGTTTTAACGGCTATGCCGAGCGATAACGACGGCATTATTTCCTACGAGGGAATGATTGACAAAATAAACGGCGACCTTGCGAACGTGTTCGGCAACCTCGTTTCGAGAACGGTTGCCATGAGCAACAAATATTTCGGCGGTAAGGTGGTAAACGGAAACGTTAACGAACCCGTCGACGACGATTTGAAAAAAGTCGTAACGGCAACGTACGGCAAAGTAAAAAAAGCGATGGACGAGTTCCGTATAGCAGACGCTATCGAAGAGATTATTTCTCTTTTCAGAAGAGCGAACAAATACGTAGACGAAACGGCTCCGTGGGTTCTTTTTAAAGACGAAAGCAATCACGCAAGACTCGCAACCGTACTGTATAACCTTAAAGAAAGCGTTATGATAGGCGCGAGTTTGCTTAAACCGTTTATTCCCGATACTGCGGAAGCGGTTGCAAAGCAGTTCGGCGAGAGTTTAAGAGATTTTAAAGATTTGACTACTTTCGGACTTACGGACGACACGAAAGTAACCGAAACGCCGGAGATACTTTTCCAAAGGATAGACGCGAAAGCGGTGCTTGCCGAAATAGAAAAAGAAACGGTTAAAAAAGAACCCGAAAAGGACGAAAAGAAAAAAACTGCGCACGACCACGCGAAGAAAGCGGAAACGACGTTTGAAGATTTTTCCAAAACGGATTTAAGAGTCGCAAAAGTGCTTGCGTGCGAAAAAGTCCCCAAAAGCAACAAGTTGTTAAAGTTTACTCTTAAAGTAGGCGACGAGCAGAGAACGGTCGTTTCGGGCATAGCGAATTATTACAAGCCGGAAGACCTTATAGGTAAAAAGATAGTTATGGTGGCTAACTTAAAGCCGGTTAAACTTTGCGGAATATTAAGCGAAGGAATGATTATCTGCGCCGAAAACGACGATGACAAAGTAACCCTTTTAACGCCTATGGCGGACATAGAGGACGGAAGCCCGATATTCTGATGATTGACACGCATATACATTTAACGGACGAAAAGTTAAAGATAAACGAAAAAGAAATTATAGCCCGCTTCAAGCAAGCGGGCGTTACGCGCGCGATAAACGTGGGGTACGATTTGCCTTCTAGCGAAGAAAGCGCGAGAATCGCGCAAGAAAACGACGGAATATATTTTGCCGTGGGTATTCACCCCGACAAAGAGTTTACCGTAACGGACGAGGCGATAACCGAACTGAAAACTCTTGCCGGATGCGAAAAGTGCGTGGCGATAGGCGAAATCGGACTCGATTATCATTACGAACCGTTCGATAAAGAGGGACAGAAAAAGGCGTTTGAAAGGCAGGCGGAACTTGCTTCGCAAGTCGATTTGCCCGTAATCGTTCATTCGAGAGATTGCACGAAAGATATGACGGATATTATAAAAGCGGTTGCGAAAGACCTTAAAAGGAAAGGGGTTATGCACTGTTTTTCGGGCAGCAAAGAGACGGCGAAAGAGTTTCTCGACGCGGGGTTTTATATAAGTTTTTCGGGGGTGGTTACTTTCAGAAACGCCAAAAACGTCGCGGAGGTAGCGGGTTACGTTCCGCACGACAGATACCTTGCGGAAACGGATTGTCCGTATATGGCTCCCGAGCCGATGAGAGGAAAAACCAACGAGCCGTCTTTCGTAAAATACGTTTACGAAAAGTTGGCTGTTCTTCGCGGAACGGATTTTGAAACGACGGAAAAAGAAATAGAAGAAAACGCAAAAAGGTTGTTTTACGGTATAAAATAATGGCAAAGACGTTCACTTACGAATTAGACGGCAATTTATATATAAACCTCACCAACAAATGTTCCAACGCGTGCGAATTCTGCGTGCGGAACGGAAAAGATACCTATTACGGCAATAATCTTAAACTCGATTACGAACCGACGGCGACGGATGTTTTGGGAAGCATAGACTTTTCAAAGAAATATAACGAAGTCGTGTTTTGCGGTTTCGGCGAGCCGACTTACAGATTGCAGGTTTTAACCGAGGTTGCGGGCGCGCTTAAAGAAAAAGGATATACGGTAAGGCTCAACACCAACGGACAGGGTAATCTTATAAACGGGTTCGACATAACGGAAGAACTTGCGAAATGCATCGATAAAGTAAACGTGAGTTTAAACGCGCCGTTTGCGGAAGAATATCAGAATATTTGTCATTCCGTTTACGGCGAAAAGGCTTTCGACGCGCTTATAGAGTTTGCCGAAAACTGCAAAAGAAAAGAAATCGAAACGGTTTTGTCCGTTGTGGACTGCATAGGCGAAAAGGCGGTTAAAGAGTGTAAAACGCTTGCCGACGAACACGGAATTACTTTGAAAGTGAGAGAAACCATAAAGGACAGTTAAATGGATTATTCGCTTAAAGAACTTTTATACAAATACGGGTTTACGTTAAAAAAATCGCTTGGGCAGAACTTTTTGTCGGACAAGGGCGTGCTTGACGCAATAGTCGATAAAGGCGGTATTACGGATAGCGACACCGTCGTAGAGATAGGTTGCGGTGCGGGAACGCTTACCGAAAAGTTGTCCGAAAGGGCAAAGAAAGTTTACGGGTTCGAGGTAGATACGAGCCTGAAAAAACTTCTTGCCGACAGGTTTATAGACAGAGAAAACGTAGAAATAACGTTTAAAGACATAATGAAAATACCTACCGCCGACCTCGAAAAGGAGATAGGTTGCAAATATAAAGTAGTCGCAAACTTACCTTATTATATAACGACGCCTATAATATTAAAGTTTATAAGGGAAGCGAAAAACGCGGAAAGTCTTGTAATAATGGTGCAAAAGGAAGTCGCTTTAAGGCTTTCGGCAAAAGTGGGTAGCGCGGATTACGGCGCGATAACCGCAACGATAGGGCTTGTCGGTAACGCCCGTATAATAGAAAACGTTGACAAAACAAAGTTTTTGCCTCCGCCGAAAGTGGATTCCGCGGTTGTACGGATAGATATAGACAGAAACAAGTATAAAGGCGTCGACGCGGAAAAATACGATAAAGCGGTAAGGTGCGCGTTCAATAACAGAAGAAAAACCTTGTCGAACAACGTAATGTCTTGTTTCGGCGTCGACAGAGTTACCGCGGACGGTATTGTTGAAAATCTCGGAAAAGACAAAATGGTTCGCGGTGAAAGTTTGTCGGTAGAAGATTTTATAAAGTTTTCCGAAAAGTTCTGATTTTGCGGTATACGTAAATGTTCCGAATAAAAAACAAAGCAGAATTGCAATTCGCAATTCTGCTTTTTTTATTTATAAGATATTTATTTTTGTTTGTTTAGTTCGTAAAGATAATAAAGTCCGTCGAGCGTCAGCGTTCTGTCGTATATATCTACGCAGTTAAGTTCGCCTTTAAGCACTTCGCCCAGTCCGCCCGTCGCTATAACGGTGGCGTCCTCGCCGAGTTCGGCTTTGATTTTTTTGACTATGTTTTCCACAAGCCCCGCCCAGCCGAAGATTATGCCCGCCTGCATATTAGTAACCGTGTCTTTCGCGATAACGCTGTCGGGGGTTTTTAGTTCTATCATAGGTAATTGCGCCGTGCCGTTTACAAGCGAATCGAGCGCGCCTTTAATGCCGGGTGCTATAACGCCACCCGTAAACTCACCCTTTTTGGTAATTACGTTAAATGTGGTAGCCGTTCCGAAATCTATGGTGATAAGGTTTTTACCGCCGTATTTTTTAAAGGCTGAAACGCAGTTTGCAATTCTGTCCGCGCCGACTTCTCTCGGGTTGTCCGCTTTAATGTTTATGCCCGTTTTTATGCCTTTGCCTACCATAAGGGGTTGTATGCCGAAAAAGTAAGCGCACATGTGCGAAATCGTGTAGTTGAGAGAGGGTATTACGGAAGAAATTATAATTCCGTCGATTTCTTTTTTATCTATGCGTTTGCTTTCAAGGAGCCCCGAAAGAGATTGACCGTATTCGTCGGATATACCGCCTTTTTCCGCTTTCACTCTGAACGAAGCGAACAGTTTGCCGTCTTTGTACACACCGTATTTAATGTTGGTGTTTCCTATATCGATTACCAAAACCATATTAAAACCTTTTGTTTACTACTTTTATTATTCTGTAAAGAGCGGGGGAAAGCACCGCGTTTATGGCGAGTTCTATCAGAAAGTTTACTCCCGCGCAACCTATCACGAGGAAATAAAGAACGCTCGTTCCTTCCGAAACGAAGTTGTTCGAGATAACGCCCGACATACAAAGCATTCCCAAAATAAATATGCCCGTGTTCATAACAGGGGCAAGGAAAGAAGCGACTATCGTTGCCACGAGTTCGTTTTTGCCTTTAAGAAGTTTAAAGACGATTGCGGGGACGAACCCCGCAAGAGAACCTTTTAAAAGACAGGTAAGAATAGTAACCGCGGGATTTTCGGCAATGAGTATGTTGGTAAACCCGTCCGGCATAAGAACGCCGTTCAATAAAATTACCGCCACGCCGAACAAAAATCCCAAAACCGTTCCGCCGATAACGCCTAAAAGCATACCGCCGAGAACTATGGGTATAAGAACGAGACTTAAAGTAGTCGCACCTATTCTTATATAACTGCCGAATGTTTGCAATACTACGATTAAAGCGAGAAAGATTGCGAAGTACGCAATTCTTCTCGCCGTAAAATACTTTTGTTTCGTTTCGCCCGCAGTCGTTTGGGACGTGTTGTTTTCTTCCATAATAAAACCGATCAAATTTGCGAACAATATCCGTCGACAAAAAAGAAAATCCTTATATTTAGTCGAATCCGCCATTGCGGTATCCGCTGATAGTATTATACCAATATATGCGTAAAAATGCAAACTTATGTAACAATTTTCGTCGATTTTTAATAATATTAAGTAGAAGGTCGTTCGGAACTTACCTTTACATACCGACGCCTTCATAAAAACTACGGAGGAACTGTATGAACTGTTTAGGCTTAAACAACAACTGTTGCCTGTGGATACTCATTATCCTTTTGATACTTTGCGCTTGCAAGTCGGGTATATTGAACCAACTTACGGATAATTGCTATTGCCTGCCCGTTATAGTAGGACTCGTATGTTGCCTGTGTAAAAACGGCGGTATGGGTGGCGGAATGTTCGGTGGCGGTTGCGGATGCAAAGGCTGATTTTTTAACACACGGCGTTCGGGGCGTTGCCCCGAACGCCGTAAATCTTTTACCGCAGATTTATAATTTTTGTATCAAAATAAGTACGGTCGGTAAGACTTTGTTATATAAAGTGGCTTCGACGAACGTATAACGAACGATAGGCGTAAAAACTTAAAAACGTCGCAACGGAAAGACTATTCAAGCCCCAAAACGAAAAGAGAGTACGTCTACGACGAATAGTCAGAGAAAGAAAGTATACACGGTAACAAAAACAAGTAACTTTACCCCGAACGAAAAGGAAGTACGACTACGACGAATAGTCGGAGAAAGAAAGTATATGCGGGTAGCAAAAACAAGTAACTTTACCCCGAACGAAAAGGAAGTACGTCTACGACGAATAGTCAGAGAAAGAAAGTATATGCGGGTAGCAAAAACAAGTAACTTTACCCAAAACGAAAAGGGAACGCAAAATGCGTTCCCTTCCCGTTTGGTCTTGAACAGTATATGATTTCGACGACAACGGAGGTCTGTGCTGATGTCGCCGAAGGGTGAGTAAATCAAATTGCGAATTTCCGCAAGGTTGAAAATCTTACGCTACCGTTTCGATTTTCGTAAGAACGACGTCTACGCTTAACTCTTTTCCGTCTCTTATTATATTATAAGTCAACGTGTTGCCGAGCCTTGCTTCAAGCATCAAATCCATAAGCGTGTGGCGTTTTGTTATAACGGTCGTTTTGCCTTTAAGGGTAACGCTTACTATTTTGTCGCCCGTCTGCAAAAGCCCGTCCGAGGGGTATCCCGAAGAAACGGATTCCACCGTAACTTCTTCAATCGTGTCGATAAGTCCGTTATCGTCTATCGTAGCGTAACAATCGCTTATGGTTAGGGTTACGCCGACTTTCGGAATATCTATCGAAGGTGTTTTCGTGTTTCTTTCTATTATGAGATCCGCGCACCGTATCGCTATGGCGGTGGGGATTGCGTAAGCCATATTATCAACGTCGTCGCTGGTGGTTTTTGCGTTTACTATACCTATAAGGTTACCCGACTTATCGAACAAACCTCCGCCCGAGTTACCGCTGTTGATAGCGGCGTCCGTACGAATAACTCTGAAAGTTACCACCGTCGTTTTATCGGAAGCGTACAT
>CAKQSC010000037.1 GCA_934271725.1 uncultured Clostridia bacterium | reverse complement strand
CTTAACGCCTTGTTCGTCTTCGTCGTATACCCAACCGCAAACGTTGCAAACGTATTTCATATCGAGTTCTCCTTATTTACCGAAATATCTGTCGAGAAGACCTTTGAACGCTTTGCCGTGGCGCGCTTCGTCGCGAGCCATTTCGTGAACGGTGTCGTGAATAGCATCGTAGCCGAGTTCTTTCGCGCGTTTTGCAAGTTCAACCTTGCCCGCCGTCGCGCCGTTTTCCGCCGCAACTCTGAGTTCGAGGTTTTTCTTCGTGCTGTCCGTAATGACTTCGCCGAGGAGTTCCGCAAACTTAGCGGCATGTTCCGCTTCTTCGTAAGCCGCTCTCGTGTAATATTCGCCTACTTCGGGATAACCTTCTCTGTAAGCGACTCTCGCCATAGCGAGATACATACCTACTTCACTGCATTCGCCGTTAAAGTTCATGCGAAGTCCTTCAACGACTTCCGCGTCCGCGCCGTTTGCAACGCCTACTACGTGTTCCGCAGCCCAGGTCATACCTTCGTCTTGTTTGGTAAACTTAGATGCGGGAGCGCCGCAAAGGGGGCATCTTTCGGGAGCCGAATCTCCTTCGTGAACGTAACCGCATACCGAACATATAAACTTTGCCATAATAATTTCACTCCTTTATAATTGATGATTTATTCGCGCCGTATTTACTTCGGCGCAATTTGTTTTATTTTAAAGAATCGACGTAATCGCAGGCGGAAAGCGCGGATATCGCGCCGTCGTTAGACGCCGTTACTACTTGTCTGACGTTTTTTATTCTGCAATCACCCGCAACGAAAATGCCTTTCGTTTTCGTTTTAAGACTTTCGTCCGATTCGGCATATCCGCGGGAATCGACGGATATTACGTTTTTAAACGCGTCGTTTTGAGGAGCGAGCCCTATCGCGACGAACACTCCGTCGACGGTCAGTTCTCTCGTTTCTCCGTTTGCCGATTTTTTAATTTTAATGCCTTGCAATTCCCCGTCGCCGATATATTCGTCGACAACCGTTCCTAGAATTATTTCAACGTTTTGTTTACTTTTGAGTTCGTCCGCAAGTTTCTTTTCGCCCGTTAAGAAGTCCAGATTTTGCACCACGTATACTTTTTTTGCAAGGTCGGAAAGAAGGATTGCTTCCTGCAACGCGGAATTGCCCCCGCCGATTACGGCAACGGTCCTGCCCGAATAAAACGCTCCGTCGCAAACGGCGCAGAAAGAAATACCGTTGCCTATATAATCCGTTTCGTTTGCAAGTCCCAACAAACGGTGTTTCGCACCCGTCGCTATAATTATCGCTTTCGCTTTATATTCTCCGGCGTCCGTAACAACCGTTTTAATTTCGCCGTCCGTAACGGAAAGAACTTCCGCAGAGTCAAGTTCCGCACCCTGAAAAATCGCCTGATCGACTAACTTTTCGGCAAACTCGTTGCCCGAAAGACTGTTGAATCCGGGAATATTTTCCACTTTCGGAGAACTTGTTATTTGTCCGCCGAAAGTTTCTTTTTCAAGGACGAGAACCGTTTTGTTGGCGCGTCTTGCGTATATCGAGGCGGTAAGTCCCGCGGGACCTCCGCCGATGACGATTATGTCGTAAATCATAGTAATATACCTGTAACTTATGCGTTAAGATATTTTCTTATATCGGAAACGCCCTGATATTTTTCAACCGTTCCGTCCGCTTTGGCTATAACGAGAGTGGGGGCTTGTTTAACGCCGAATGCGTTTACGAGATCCGTGTGCTCGTTGGCGTAAAGTTTTTCGTATTTGACTCCCGCTTTATCGAGAGTAGAACAAGCGACTTTGCAGTTAGGACAGGTGGGGGTTGCGAAAAGGAAAGTTCCCGTCGCCGTCGCATGACTGTTTGCGTGCGTATCGTCGCAAACCGTTCCGTCGTGCGTGAGTTTTGAATGAGCAACGTCGTAAACTTTACGGTCGTTGTATTCCTGCGCTTTACCGTCGTTCCAGTTCTGAACGGGGCGGTAATAACCCGTTATACGGCTGTAAACTTCCGTTTTTTCGCCACATTCGGGACAAGTGAACTCTTCGCCCGCGATATATCCGTGCTTTCTGCAAACCGAATAGGTAGGAGAAAGGGTGTAATAGGGGAGTTTATAGTTTTCCGCAATTTTCTTTACGAGATTAGCCGCCGCTTTCCAGTCGGGCAATTTCTCGCCGAGGAACGCGTGGAATACCGTACCCGAAGTATAAAGAGTCTGTAATCTGTCCTGAATGTCGAGCGCGGTGAATATGTCTTCCGTATATCCTACGGGGAGGTGAGAAGAGTTGGTGTAATAAGGCGTAGCGTCGGGCGTCTTTGCCGCCGTTATAATGTCGGGGTAACGCTTTACGTCGTGTTTCGCAAGACGGTACGCGGTGGATTCCGCGGGCGTCGCTTCGAGGTTGTAAAGGTCGCCGTACAGTTCCTGATAGTCGCTGAGTCTTTCTCTCATGTGGTTAAGAACGTCTACCGTGAAGTCCTGCGCTTCTTTATGCGTAAGGTCTTGTCTTAACCAGTTAGCGTTAAGGCACGCCTCGTTCATACCTACAAGACCGATTGTGGAGAAGTGGTTTGCAAACGTTCCGAGATATCTCTTCGTGTAAGGATACAAACCGTTTTCGAGAAGTTTCGTGATGACCGTACGTTTAACTTTAAGAGAACGCGCGGAGATGTCCATAAGTTTGTCGAGTCTTTCGTAGAACTCTTCTTTCGTCTGCGAAAGGTAAGCGATTCTCGGCATATTGATGGTAACTACGCCTACCGAACCCGTGCTTTCACCGCTTCCGAAGAAACCGCCGGATTTTTTGCGGAGTTCGCGAAGGTCGAGACGCAAACGGCAACACATCGAACGGACGTCGCTCGGTTCCATATCGCTGTTGATATAGTTGGAGAAGTAAGGCGTGCCGTATTTTGCCGTCATTTCAAACAGAAGTTTGTTGTTTTCCGTTTCGGACCAGTCGAAGTTTTTGGTTATCGAGTAAGTGGGAATGGGATATTGGAAGCCTCTTCCGTTGGCGTCGCCTTCTATCATCGTTTCGATAAAGGCTTTGTTTACCATAGCCATTTCTTTTTCGCAGTCTTTGTAGCGGAAATCGAGTTCTTTACCGCCGACAATGCAGTTAAGTTCCGCAAGGTCCTGCGGTACCGACCAGTCGAGAGTTATGTTTGTAAAGGGAGATTGAGTACCCCAACGGCTGGGCGTGTTTACGCCGTAAATAAAGGACTGTATGCACTGTTTTACTTCTTTATACGAAAGGTTGTCTACCTTAACGAAAGGCGCAAGATAGGTATCGAAAGAAGAAAATGCCTGCGCGCCCGCCCATTCGTTCTGCATTATTCCGAGGAAGTTTACCATCTGGTTGCAGAGGGTGGAAAGGTGGTTTGCGGGGGAGGAAGTGATTTTTCCTACGACTCCGCCGAGCCCTTCCTGAATGAGTTGTTTAAGCGACCAGCCCGCGCAGTAGCCCGTGAGCATGGAAAGGTCGTGAATGTGAATGTCCGCGTTTTTGTGCGCGATTGCGATTTCGTCGTCGTAAACTTCGCTGAGCCAGTAGTTAGCTGTAATCGCGCCCGAGTTTGAAAGAATAAGTCCGCCGACCGAATAGGTAACGGTAGAGTTTTCCTTAACGCGCCAGTCCGCGACTTTAAGATAGTTGTCTACAACCGCTTTATAGTCGAGAATGGTGTTGCTTACGTTACGAATCTTTTCGCGTTGTTTACGATAAAGAATGTATGCTTTGGATACGTCGTCGTAACCCGCTTTGATAAGAACGGATTCAACGCTGTCCTGAATCGCCTCTACGGCAATCGCGCCGTCTTTTACCTTCGGCTCGAAATCCGCCGTAACCTTTAAAGTAAGGAAATCAACGATGTCGGGGTTAGTTTGTTTGTTGCAAGCGTCAAACGCTTTCTGAATAGCCGTTTTAATCTTGTCAAAATTGAAATCTACGACTTTTCCGTCGCGTTTTGTAACTTTGTACATGGTTTTTATCTCCTTTTGTGTTTTGCTTTGTCATTGTAACACAATAAATTGTGCTTGTCAATAGAAAAACACAATATCTTGTGGTTTTTTTCAACTTTTTTATCAATATATTGTATAAAATAAAAAGGGAAAGTATACACAAACTTTCCCTTGAAACGTGTTTTTCCCGTATTTTCCTATAAAAAATCAAACTCCTCTGATTTTTGTAAAGCCCAGTATTTTTTCCGCTTCACGTTGCATGGACAAAAGCGTTTGTTTGTCGACGGGGTGTAAACCGTCTTTTATAAGATTTCCCGAATCCACAAAGTTTTGAAGAAAGTATTTTTTCGCGCCGTGAATAAACTCCGCTATTTTTTTAACGTCGTTTATCGTGTGATATTCTTTCACGATAGTCGTTCTGAATTCGTAGTCGCAAAAGCCCGAGTTGAGAAAGTTCACGCTTTCCGTTACGGGGGTTAAATCGAAGTCTTTTATTCCCGCCGTTTCGCCGTATTTTTCGGGGGAGTTTTTAATATCCATAGCGACGTAATCGACAAGTTTTTCTTCCACGAGATTTTTAAGTTTGTCGGGAGAACTGCCGTTGGTGTCGAGTTTTACGAGACAGCCGATTTTTTTCAGTTCTTTTATAAAGTCTTTAAGGTCGCGTTGCATAAGAGGTTCTCCGCCCGTTATGCAAACTCCGTCGATAAGACCTTTTCTCGAATTAAGGTAAGCGAGAATATCATCGACGTCGTAAGAGTTTTCGGGTTCTATTTTCGTAACGAGCGCGGAATTATGGCAAAAAGGGCAACGGAAATTGCAACCGCCCGTAAAAAGAGTGGAAGCGACTTTGTTCGGGTAATCCAAAAGCGTCATTTTCTGAAAACCGAGTATAAGCATAAAAACCTCCCGAAGTGTTTTAACATTATATCAGAAACGTAAGCGTTTCGCAAGCGTTTGATATTTTTTGCCTTAAAAAAATCTTAATGGCTGTTGATGCGTATTTTTTTATAAAACGGTTGACAAGGGCTTATTGTGTTGGTATAATTTTTCTGTCGAAAGACCGATTATATAATAATGTTAAAAAACTCATAAGAGGTAACTAATATGGATTATCAGGGAACAATTTCACGTGGCGTGAGAGCGCCTATCATCAAGCAAGGCGACGATCTCGTAAAAATTACGGCTGACAGCATAGTCGGCGTTGCCGAGCAAGGCGGTTTCGACCTTCAAGACAGAGATATAGTCGCTGTAACGGAAGCGGTTCTTGCCCGCTCGCAAGGCAACTACGCTACGGTAGATCAGATAGCGAAAGATATATCCGACAAGTTCGGCGACCACACGGTAGGGCTTATTCTTCCCATCTTTTCGAGAAACCGTTTTTCTATGATTTTAAAAGGAATAGCGATTCAACTCGCTTATCCTAGCGACGAAGTGGGCAACAGTTTCGTAACGCCCGAGCAGATTATAGAAAAGAACGTAAACCCGTACAGCGACGTGTTTACGGATAAAGAGTTCAAAGACTTGTTCGGCGACGTAAGACACACCTTTACGGGCGTAGATTATATCGAATATTACAAGCAGGCGGGCGGTAATTGCGAACTTATTCTCGCAAACAACCCGACGGAGATTTTAAAGCACACTAAATACGTTATAAACGCAGATATTCACAGCAGAAAACGCACCAAAAAGGCTCTTATGAAAGCGGGTGCGGAAAAGGTTGTCAGCCTTGACGAGATTTTAACGAAATCCGTCGACGGAAGCGGTTATAACGAACAATACGGCGTTCTCGGCAGTAACCTCGCAACCGAACATAGCGTTAAACTTTTCCCGAGAGATTGTCAGAAGTTCGTGGACGATCTTCACGAAGAATTGTATAAAAGAACGGGCAAAAACATAGAATGTATGGTATACGGCGACGGCGCGTTCAAAGATCCCGTCGGCGGAATATGGGAACTTGCGGATCCCGTTTGCTCGCCCGCGTACACGGCGGGACTTGCCGGCAAACCCAACGAAGTCAAACTCAAATATCTTGCCGACAACGACCTTGCTAACCTTTCGGGCGAAGAAGCGGTAGAAGCTATGAAAGAGATAATCAAACATAAAGACGCCGACTTGAAGGGTAATATGTTAAGTCAGGGTACCACGCCCAGACAACTTACGGACTTGCTTGCTTCTCTTTCCGACCTTACGAGCGGAAGCGGTGATAAAGGCACGCCTTTCATTCTCATTCAGAATTACTTTAAAAACTTCTCTATGTAAAAAAAGACCGTTCGGCTTATACGTCGGACGGTTTTTGGTTTAATATTGCTGTTTTTTGCAAAGAATAGTTGCAAAAGAAGATAAATTATAGTACAATATAAAGTAATTTTACAAGGAGAACAGATTTATGGAAAAAATCGGCGGAATATGCAAAACCACGTTTAATTACAAAGATTTTGCCGGTAAAGAAGACCAAATAGTAAGCATAGAGGGTTTCATTCACAGAATCCGCGAAATGACAGGGTTCAGTTTCGTTCTTATAAGAACAAAGAGAGACGTTATACAGTGCATTTACGCACCCGAGTATTCGGATTTTCGTTGGAATCATAAAATAGTGGAAGGTTGCGCCGTTAAGGTAACGGGCAAAGTCGCTAAATCGCAGGACGCGAAAGGCAACGACAGATACGAATTGCAGATACATAACGTAGAAGTTTTGTCGACGCCCGCGGAACAAATGCCGATAGTAATCAACAAAAAAACTCTCGACAACGTTCCCCTTAACACCGCGCTCGATTTAAGACCGATTTCTTTACGCAACCCGTGCGAAAGAGCCGTTTTCAAGATTCAGGAAGGTATTGCGAAAGGATTCAGAGAAGCGCTTTATAAAAAAGAGTTCACCGAAATAAGAACTCCCAAAATCAACTATGGCAACGCGGAAGGTGGTGCGGGCGTTTTCACGCTCGATTATTTCGGCAAACAGGTTTTCCTTGCAACGAGTCCGCAACTTTACAAGCAGACTATGGTCGGCGTTTACGAAAGAGTGTTTGAAGTAGGTCCCGTTTTCAGGGCGGAAAAGCACGACACTTCCCGCCACCTTAACGAATACGTAAGCATGGACTTTGAAATGGGCTTTATCGACAGTTTCAAAGACATAATGGAAATGGAAACGTACGTCTTGAAATACATTTTCGACTTGCTTAAAAAAGACTACGCGCCCGAACTCGAACTTCTCCACGCAAACATGCCCGAAATAACTGAGATTCCCACGATAAAGTTTATGGACGCGAAAGACCTTATTATAAACAAGTTCCATAAAAAGATAACCGATTTCAGAGATTTCGAGCCGGAAGAAGAACAACTCATCGGTCAATGGGCTAAAAAAGAATACGGTAGCGATTTCATTTTCGTAACGCATTACCCGAGCGAAAAACGTCCTTTCTACGCTATGGACGATCCCGAAGATCCGAAATATACTTTGAGTTTCGACTTGTTGTTCCGAGGTGTGGAAATAACAACCGGCGGACAGAGAATACACGATTACGACATGCAGGTAAAGAAGATGAGAGAAAGGGGCTTGAATCCGGACGACTTTGAATCTTACCTGATGTTGCACAAATACGGCGCACCGCCCCACGGCGGTCTGGGACTCGGGCTCGAAAGACTTACGATGAATCTTTTAGGGTTCAAGAACGTACGCTATGCGAGTATGTTCCCGAGAGATATAAACAGAGTAACCCCGTAAGGAGTATAAAAATATATGTATATAAGGAGAGAAACGATGAACGAACAGTACGGATTCGTGCCTAAAAGAGTCAAAAAGGGCTTCGGCGCGGTGTCATGGATTTTTACCGCGATTATCATTCTGATTTGCGTCGCTACGGCGGTTGATATGACTTTGCGTAACGTAATGGCGTCTGACGCTACGGCGGGCAAGATTTGCGGTTATGTCGAAAAGTATTTTTTAAGGTATATTTATAACGAGAGGGCTATTTTGCCCTCCGCAATGGCGGATTTTCCCAGCGTTATAAGAATCGTCCTTTGCGGACTTTCCATAATTTTGGCAACGGTGCAACTTGCAAGATACCCGAGACGCGCTTTCGGGAAATGCGCGTTTGCGTTTTCCTTTATTTTCATAACCGTTCTCGTTGTGTTCAAACATTACCTCGTGTATAAATATCTTTATTATTTCGTTGCCGTTTAACGGTAGATAAACGCCCGTCGCGTGTTTTTGCGACGGGCGTTTTATAAAGAACAGCCCTTGCCGGAATACGGCAAGGGCGATTTTTTATCTTATTCCGAACAGCAGTTCGCCGTAAGAGGGGTAAGGCCAGCATTTTGCGGAAGTAATGCTTTCCGCCATATCCACGTCTACTCTTATCGAGTTCATTTGAGTGAATATAACGTTTCTGAAATACTTCGCAATCGCAAGGCTGTCGCTTTGCGGTTTTTCTATCAACGCGTTTTCGAGTTCGTCCGTCTTTTTCGCTACGGAAGAGGCAAGCGCGGACAGTTTTTCTATTCTTTCGTTTTCAAAACCAGTTTTGGATTCGGCAAGTACGGAAGCGCGTTTTTCCGCGGTAAGAGCAAGTTGATAAACGTAATTGCTTATTGCCGGCAAAATGTCTTTGTTTACCATATCTATCATAGTCATCGCTTCGATATTGATAGTCTTGACATAATTTTCAAGCATTATTTCATATCTTGCTTTCATTTCCGTTTCGGAGAACACTTTGTGTTCGGTAAACAGTTTTACGTTTTTGTCTTTAAGGAAATAGGGCGCGCAGTCGGGCGTCGATTTAAGGTTCAGAAGTCCGCGTCTTTCCGCTTCTTTAACCCATTCGTCGTCGTAACCGTTTCCGTTGAAAATAATGCGCTTGTGTTCTTTGACTGTATTCTTTATTAAATCGTGAAGCGCGGAAGTAAAATCTTTCGCGTTTTCAAGAACGTCGGCAAACTCTTTGAGTTCTTCCGCAACGGCGGTGTTGAGAACAATGTTCGCTTCCGCAATCGACATAGAAGAGCCTACCATTCTGAACTCGAACTTGTTGCCCGTAAATGCGAAAGGAGAAGTTCTGTTTCTGTCCGTCGTGTCTTTGGGAAACTTCGGAATAACGTGAACGCCTACTTTCATCAGGGATTTTTCCTTGCCCGTGTATTTGTTGTCCTTTTCGATAGCGTCGAGTATTTCGGTAAGTTCGTCGCCGAGGAACATAGAAACGATAGCGGGGGGCGCTTCGTTCGCGCCGAGTCTGTGATCGTTGCCCGCGCACGACGCCGATATTCTTAAAAGGTCCTGATATTCGTCGACCGCTTTTATAACGGCTGTTAAGAAAAGCAGAAATTGAGCGTTGTCGTACGGTGTGTTACCCGGTTCGAGAAGATTTACGCCCGTATCCGTAGTAATAGACCAGTTGTTGTGTTTACCGCTACCGTTCACGCCCGCAAAAGGTTTTTCCGCAAGCAGACAAACCATACCGTGCTTTTTAGCGACTTTCTGCATTATTTCCATAGTCAACTGATTGTGATCGGTTGCAATGTTCGTTGTGGTGAAT
>CAKQSC010000036.1 GCA_934271725.1 uncultured Clostridia bacterium | reverse complement strand
GCATAACCGCGATTTCGGGATACGTTACCGCAAGACGGCATCCTCTGTGTCCCATCATCGGGTTGAATTCGTGAAGAGCGTTGCAAATCATCTTGATTTCGTCAACGGTCTTTCCCTGCGCCACGGCAAGAAGCGCAATATCTTCTTCCGTAGTGGGAACGAATTCGTGAAGCGGCGGATCGAGGAATCTGATGGTAACGGGCATGCCCTTTAACGCTTCCATAAGTCCTTCAAAGTCCGCTTGTTGCATGGGCTCTATTTTAGCGAGTGCCGCTTCTCTTTCTTCAACCGTTTCGGAACAAATCATTTCACGGAACTTGTCTATTCTGCCCGGTCCGAAGAACATGTGTTCGGTACGGCAAAGACCTATGCCCTGCGCGCCGAGTTCAGCCGCTCTTTCAGCGTCTTTCGGGGTATCCGCGTTCGTTCTTACGCCGAGCGCCTTATATTTATCCGCAAGTTTCATTATTCTTCCGAAATAACCGGAGTTGGGATCTGCGGGAACCGTTTTGATTTCGCAATCGTAAATCTTACCGGTGGAGCCGTCCAACGAAAGGTCGTCGCCTTCATGGAATACTTTTCCGCCGAGTTCGAAGTACTTTTCTTCTTCGTGCATCTTGATATCACCGCAACCGGATACACAGCAGGTACCCATTCCTCTTGCGACAACCGCCGCGTGAGAGGTTTGTCCTCCGCGAACCGTCAATATACCTTGCGCGAATTTCATACCCTCGATATCTTCGGGAGAAGTTTCGAGTCTTACGAGAATAACTTTCTTGCCCGCTTTACCGAGTTCTACGGCGTCTTCCGGCGTAAATACGATTTTACCCGTGGCAGCGCCCGGAGAAGCCGCTATACCCTTTCCTACAACGTTGTTCTTGTCTGCGTCTTTAAGAGCCTTTGCGTCGAACGTGGGGTGAAGAAGCATATCGAGCGTTTTAGCGTCGATTTGCATAAGCGCTTCTTTTTCGTTTATCATTCCCTCGTCGATGAGGTCGCAAGCGATTTTGATTGCGGCCTGAGCCGTTCTCTTGCCGTTACGGCATTGAAGCATATAAAGTTTGCCGTTTTCTACGGTGAACTCCATATCCTGCATATCTCTGTAATGCGCTTCGAGTTTGTCGCAAACGGCAAGGAATTGCGAATACGCTTCGGGGAACTTGTTAGCCATTTCCTGAATGTGCATGGGAGTACGAACGCCCGCGACGACGTCTTCGCCCTGCGCGTTTACAAGGAACTCGCCCATAAGTCCTTTCGCGCCCGTTGCGGGATCTCTCGTGAACGCAACGCCCGTGCCGGAATTATCGTTAAGGTTACCGAATACCATCGGCATTACGTTAACCGCGGTACCCCAACTGTAAGGAATGTCGTGGTCCATACGATAAACGTTTGCTCTGGGGTTGTCCCAACTTCTGAATACCGCTCTGATTGCCGCGTTGAGTTGGTCTACGGGATCGTCGGGGAAATCTTCGCCGAGCGCTTCTTTATATTTTGCCTTGAATTGCATTGCAAGTTCTTTAAGGTCTTCCGCCGTAAGTTCTACGTCGAAAGTTACGCCCTTTTCTTCTTTCTTTGCGTCGATGAGTTTTTCAAACTCTTTTTTGGAAACTTCCATAACGACGTCCGAGAACATCTGAATGAATCTTCTGTAAGAGTCGTAAACGAATCTTGCGAATTTAGGATCGGGGTTGCCCGCAATCATAGCCGAAACTACGTCGTCGTTCAAACCGAGATTTAAAATGGTGTCCATCATGCCCGGCATGGACGCTCTTGCACCCGAACGAACGGAAACGAGAAGCGGGTTTTTAAGATCGCCGAACTTTTTGCCGTTGATTTCTTCCATCTTGGCAACGTTAGCCATAATTTCCGCCATTATGTCGTCGTTGATTTTTCTGCCGTCTTCATAGTACTGCGTGCACGCTTCCGTCGAAATGGTGAATCCTTGCGGAACGGGAAGACCTATTTTGGTCATTTCGGCAAGGTTTGCACCCTTACCGCCCAAAAGTTCACGCATGGACGCGTCGCCTTCGGTGAAGAGATAAACGTACTTCTTTGTCATTTTGTATCCTCCTGATTTAATACCCCTACCTGTTTTGTTCGGGATAGTTTTTATTTGTTCGTCGCGTTTGTTTATTCTTTGACGAAACAAACGCGTTTAGCCTATATATTGTATACTAATTTCTACTTTTTTTCAACTGTTTTTAGCGGGCTTATCGCTTTTTTTTCAAAAATCGCTTTTAATTATCTTGTTAAGCGTTTCCGATTCCGTTTCGGTATCGATAAACATGTAATAAGAAAGCAGTTTCAAAGCCTTTTTCAAAATCAACTCGTCGCACTCCGTTTCGCCGAGATTTTCGGCGCGCGATACCTTTTCTATAAACCGATACGTCTTTACGCTAAACTCTATATCTCCCTCTTTTTTACAATCTTCGCAAAGGCACGCGCCCGACACCGAATCGAGAAACACCCTGTCTTTGATTTCCTTACCGCAATTTCCGCAACCGTCCGTTACGAAACCGAATCCGCAAATCTTTAAAGCGTCGACGAGAAATCTGACGAGAACGAGTTTCGGCGAAAGATTTTCGTAAGCAAGTCTTTTAAGAGAGGTTACGGTCAGTGCGAACAACTCTCCGCTTTCCTCGTTTTCGAGAACGAACGAGTTTAAAAAATCGAGCACGGCGATTCCCGCGTAATATTTTTGCAAATTGCCCGAAAGGTCGAAAAAAGAATCGTAAAGAGTTGACTGCGTTACCGTATATCTGCCGTTTTTTTCGGCAAGAACGTATTCGGCAAAACAAAAAGGCTGAACGCAAAACTTTAATTTCGCGCCCGCCTTTTTTACTCCTTTTACGTTAACGGTTACTTTGCCACGTTCCGCCGAAAAAAGGGTTACTATCTTGTCGTTATCCTTATAATCCGTGCTTTTAAGAACGATGGCGTTGATTATTTCCATAAACTCTCCGTTATTTTTTATCTTCCGTTAAACTTTTATAAAGCAAATAGTAACTTACTTCGCCCGTTTTTACGAATAATTCCCATGCGGAATCTTCGGGCTTTTTAAAATCGAACCTGTCTTTCATAAAACAAGTTTGAGCAATGCCGTAAAAAATATACTTTTTAACTTAACGCAAATCTTCGTCCGTTTCGGCTACGCCCAACTGTTTTATAAGATACTTGTTCTGACGCCAGTCTTCTTTAACCTTGACGTACGTCGTCAAAAACACCTTTTTGCCCAAAAACTTTTCCATTTCTTCTCTTGCGAACGACGACGCTTTCTTTATCGCCGAGCCTTGTTTGCCTATGATAATCGCCTTGTGGTTAGGTCTTTCGCAAACGATGTCGAGATTTACGTCGTAAACCTTGCCGTCCTCTCTCAACTTAAACTCGTTTACTATTATCGCCACGCCGTGCGGAATCTCCTTATCGTACAAAAGCAAAAGTTTTTCACGCATTATCTCGGCAATCATAAACTTTTCCGATTTGTCGCTCACGACGTTTTCGTCGTATAAAGGCTCGCCCTCGGGCAGATTTTTTTCTATCACCGCAACGAGTTCTTTAAGATTTTTGCCTTTTCTTGCCGACACGGGAACGACTTCTACCCCGAAATCCGCAAACTTTTCAAGTTCCGTCATAACGTTCTCTTTCGGCATTATGTCCGTTTTGCTCATAACGACGATAAGGGGAACCTTCTTCTTCATAAAACCGCTTAAAAGTTCGAGATCCCTTTCCTTTACGCCCTCGTGCCCGTCGATGACGAACATAATAAGATCCACGTCTTCGGCGGAGCGTTCGCTACTGCGTTGCATTATGGAATTAAGCACGCTCGAAGCCTTGTAAAGTCCCGGCGTGTCCTCGAACACTATCTGCGACGTTTCGCTGTTTCTTATTCCTAATATTCTGTCTCTCGTAGTCTGCGGTTTGGGCGAAACTATCGCGACTTTTTCCCCGACAAGCACGTTCACGAGCGTCGATTTGCCCGCGTTTGCTCTGCCGACTACCGCAACCGTTCCGCTTTTCATTCTTCGCTTTCTCCTATGTTCAACTTTTTGCAAACGGTTTTTTCTATTTCTCTCATCTGTTTTTTATCTTCGTCTTCGATATGGTCGTACCCCATAAGGTGCAAAAGCCCGTGCAGAACGAGATATGTAAACTCTCTTTCTTCGCTGTGGTTATATTCTTTCGCCTGCTCTTTCGCGCGGTTTACGCAAACGGCTATGCTACCCGTCATAACACGTCCTTTGCCGTCTGTGTCGTAAGGGAAATCTTCCGCCTTGACGACCGTACCTCTGATACCGTCAAGCGTAGGGAAAGAAAGCACGTCCGTTACCTTGTCTATACCGCGGAACTCTCTGTTAAGCCTTCTGATCTCCGTTTCGTCCACGAATTCGACTTCCGCGACGAGTTTGTCCGTTTGCCCCAACTCTTCGTAAACGCATTTCGCCAACTTTTTAAGTTTTACATACGACTTGTCGTCGCATTTTATTTTAAATCTGTTCATCCGTATCGTCCTGTCTTGCGCTTTCTTTTCTTATTTTCACTCTCGGATACTTTATTCTCGAATGGTATACGCCCGACAGGCTGTTGTCGAGAGCGTTTCTTATAACGTACAAATCCTGAATGGTTACGGGACATTCGTCGAATTGCCCGAGTTCGAGCCTTTCGTCGATGACGTTCTGAACTATTTTGTCAACGTCCTCTCTCGTACGTTGCGAACGAGTTCTGACAATCGCTTCGCAGGCGTCCGCTATCATTATTATCGCCGTTATTTTGGATTGCGGTTTAGGTCCCTGATAGGAATAGTTTTTGATATCGAGTTCGCCCTCCGTCATTTTCAACGCTTTCGCGTAAAAGTATTTTATGGGAAGCGTTCCGTGATGCTCTAAACACGCCCTTGCTATCTCGTCGGGAAGCCTGTATTTCTTTGCGAGTTCGTAACCGCGTTTCGCGTGGTCTCTTATTATGTTTACCGAAAGTTCGGGAGTAAGGTCGTCGTGAATGTTTTCGCCCGATTGATTTTCCGAGAAAAACGGAACCTTTTCTATTTTACCTATATCGTGATAATACGCGCAAGCCCTTGCGAGCGCGGGATTTTCGCCTATCGCCATAGCGCACGCTTCCGCAAGATTAGCAACTACTACCGAGTGATTGAACGTACCCGGCGCGACTTCGCGAAGTTCTCTTAAAATCTTGTTGTCGTGGTCGGTAAGTTCCGCAAGACGATAGTTGGTTACGCAATTGAACAGCACCTCGAATATGGGCAGACATACGGTAGCGAGAACGACCGCCACCACGCCGGACAATACGCTGAAAATTATCAATTGCACCGTAAGTTTGGTAAAGCCCGTCAACGCGACGACGCAGACGGTTTCCGGAATGACAAGCAACAACCCGTAAGATATAAGTCCGAACCTCGTTCTTCCCATAGAAACGAAATACACGGCGACTACGCCCGTTATGAAACTCGTTATGAGTTCGATATATTCGAGCCTTACGATGTTCGACGTATCTTCGACGAAGGGAAGCCCCACGAAAACGTCGAGCGAGAGCATGAAGAAACACATTATGGTGTTTAAAAACAACGCGTTCTTTTTACCGAACAAAGAACCCGCGAGCAGTGCCGAAAGAACGACGGGCCTTGCATACATATTCACAAAGCGTTGCATAAGAACGGAAACGCACAACGTCGTGCAGATAACCGTGTAAAGCAGTAGTTGCACTTTTACGTCTACGAACTTGTTGGTGTTCTCGAAAACCATATACACGAATATGGAAAGATACAACAACAGCGATGCAAGACACAGATAAACGAAATCTTTCGGGTAGGTTTCAAAATACCCTTTAAAGGTTATCTCGCAAGCCCTGTCTCCAACGGTGTTTAAAGCAATCGCCATAAGATAAAAACATATCGTCGCGACAAACGCAAGCAAAAGCATAGACACCGCTATTAAGTAATCTTTCTTTTTCCACGTTTTATATGAACGTACGGTTATTTTATTTTTAGTCATTCGTTACTTTCCTTCGTTTTCGTCGTACGCTTTTATTATCCGCATAACAAGCGGATGACGCACAACGTCTTTTGCCGTAAGCCTTATTATCTCTATGTCTTTAATCCCTTTAAGTATACCCACGGCGTGCTTTAAACCGCTTTTCTTGCCTTCCGGCAAATCTATCTGGGTAAGGTCGCCCGTTATCACCATTCGCGAACCCTCTCCCATACGGGTCAAAAACATTTTCATCTGCTCTTTCGTAGTATTCTGCGCTTCGTCGAGTATTATAAACGCGTTATTGAGCGTTCTTCCTCTCATGTACGCGAGTGGCGCGATTTCTATAACGCCCCTTTCCATCAACTTCAAATAGTTTTCAAGTCCGAGCATTTCCTGCAATGCGTCGTAAAGCGGTCTTAAATAAGGATCGACTTTGTTCTGCAAATCACCCGGCAAAAAACCGAGTTTCTCACCCGCTTCCACCGCCGGACGGGTGAGTATTATCTTTTCCACCTGTTTGGATTTGTACGACGCCACCGCCATAGCGACCGCAAGATACGTTTTACCCGTACCCGCCGGACCTATGCCGAACACGACGGTGTTGTCCTTTATCGCCTTGACGTAAGTTTTCTGCCCGAGCGTTTTGCATTTCACGGGCTTCGCTCTGCTGTTTACGAGTATCACCCCGTCGGTAATTTTAGATATGTCGTCGGCGTTTCCCTCTTTCGCGAGTTGAACGGAATAAATCACTCTCGACTTGTCCACGTTTTCTCCGCGGTCGATCATCTCCGCCAACTTTTCTACCACAGCCCTTGCCGTAGCCGTTTCTTTCTCGCTACCGACAAACTCTATTTTCGTTCCCGACACGTTGTAGGTAACGCCGAGTTCTTCGGCAAGAACGTTCATATTCTCGTCTAAATTGCCGAGTAGTTTTTGAAGTCTGTCGTTATCCGAAACGTCTATGAAAATGCTTGTTTTAATCAATTCTGCTCCTTATAGAGATAACTTATCTTTACGTCGTACACGTATTTATCTTTTTGTTTTCGGGCGGTTACTTCTTCTTTCGTCGTGTTCCTCTCGCCGAGAGCGAGCATTGCCGAAGCGACGGCGACGTCCTCTTCCCCTTCCTTTTCCGAAACGTATTCGTACTTAAACTCCGTTTCTATCGTAACGTCGCAAAGAACGTACGTCGAATAGGGTTTATCGCCCGCCGTTCCCTCGCCCGTAACGATCTTTTCGCCCTTTTTTACACTGTCTCCGACGGATTTCAGCGCGAAACCGCTGTATACCGACATCGCGACTATTTTTCCGCTTACCGATGCGAAAAGGTTCGTTTTGGTTTTGTCCGTAACCTTTCCCGTCTTTTCTGAAAGTTCCGCCGTTACGTATAAATAAAATCCGCGCTTTTTAAGCGAAATATACTTAAACCCGTCAAATGACTTCAAAAGTTGCCTTTCGGCGTTTTTTATTCCGCCTTTGGTTACCAACCCTTTTTCTTTAATTCCGCACTCCGTCAGTTTGTCCCGAATAATTCGCGCATAGTTGTACGGAACGCCCTCGATTTCTATTTTCGTTACCGAAAAAGAAGCGACGGCAAAACAGCATATAAAGCACGCTATGCCTATCGTCAGACCGCCCTTTAAAAAGATTTTCTTAACGCCTTCGGCAAAACCGCGTGTTTTTACCGTCTGTATATTATAGCACATTTCTTCGCTTATTGCAAAGACTTTTTTATATTCGCTCTTTTTTATGCGGAAAACAAGCCTTTTCCCGTCTTTTTCAAGCCCGAAAAGTTCTGTTTTAGCGCGTTTTAACCGTTTGACGAAAAGCGGAAAGTTAACCCCTTCTACCGATAAAACCATATACGAAGCAAACAAGTCTTTAAACATTTTCCGTTTCCACCTTTTTTACTTTTCCCGTTATATATACGTCTTTTAAGTAATATTTTAAAACGGACAGCTTCTCGCCCGTAACGACTAACTTTTTTCTTTTTACGAGCATAACTATTTTTTCGGGCGAAAAAGACACGAGGTCGTCTATACACTCGAAATACGCGCCGTACTCCCCGTTTACGGTATAACGATAACTCAAATCCAACTTTTCTTCGTCGGATTTTAAATATTCAAGAAAACTCATACGTAATTTTATGCCGTTACGGCGGACGATAGAATTATTTTACCTTTTACCCGTTGTGTTTATTTCCGATTTGTGCTAAAATATAATAAAATAACGCGACCGCCCGTTTATGATGACGGAAACGCGTTACCGTTAAAGGTGCTTGTATGAAAAAATATAATTTCAGTTTTACCAAAACGATTTTGTCTTTGCTTATAGCCGTAACCGCGTTATTCCTTGCGGGTTGCGTTTGGAGCGTCTATTCCGTAATCGCCTACGCCCGCACGAACGCGATTAAAACCATACCGTACGCTCTGCTTTTAGCCGTATGTCTGTTTTTGCTTGTCGTATCTCTTTCCGTTCTGTTCGGCTCTAAATACGCGTTCGACAAAGACAAACTGATAATCCGTATAGGTTTTATGTCGGGCAAATACGACTATATGAAAATCAAAGGGCTTTACACCGTTAAAGAACAAAAAGGCACGTTCTTAACCCTCTATGCCGAGAACGACAAGGGCGATATAATCCCCGTGAAGATACTCGTCGCGAGAAAGAATTTCTCCGCTTTCGAGCAGGATTTGCTCGACCGCAACGCCTTCATACTCACCGGTGAGAGAGAAACGGACGAAAACGGAAAATTAAAGTAAAAAAAGTAGTTTCAATCGTTTGACAAAACGTATATAATTAAACTACAATATTAGCGTAAAAATACGAAGGTAGGCAAGACTACCGGAGGGATACGGATTACTACCGCAAAATGGTGGAGACACCATTCGCCGGTCAGCAGGAAACGTCGGAATCAAGGCGTTTTCTAACGTAATTACACTGCCCTTCGATGTTGAAGCTCACACGGTGTTCGTTTAATCAGACGCTGACAACCTACCGCGCAAAAAATTACGGCGCGGTGGTTTTTTTAACCGTAAAACCGCGATTACGTGTTTTTAACAAAACTTTTTAAGGAGGTTAATATGGAAAACGAAGAAATGCAACAAAGATTTGAAGATTTCGACGAACTCTACAAAACCCGCAGATTTGCAGAACTTAAAGACCTGATGCTCAAAACGGAACCGCAGGACGTGGCAAAGTTTATGGAAGACAATTTGTCCGACGCGGATTTGCTTTTCTTTTTCAGACTTCTCCCCAAAGACATGGCAACGGACGTTTTCGTCGAAATACCAACGGACATGCAGGAAGAACTTATAAGAATTAAGCTGGCAAGTAAAAAAATTGAGAGATTATATAATAAATATATACCAAATGCTTCAAAACGAGGATTGAATTTCTCTGATCTTAACCGAATCGTTGAGGCGTTTGATTTGAGCTATGATTTTCTGTTTACTGGGAAATAATAAGAATATTCATTTTGATAAAAAATAACCACATATATCTTTTCACTTAATACATAAGTTTATCTATTAAGCGGAGGAGTATTATGAATAAAGGAGAATATATTATGGCTTACAGTATTGTTGAAAATTCAGCAACTTCTTTTATTGATAACAGAAATATTCAATTGCCACGATTTCAAAGAAAACTAACATGGGGTTCGAAAGA
>CAKQSC010000035.1 GCA_934271725.1 uncultured Clostridia bacterium | reverse complement strand
CTTTAACGCCGTTTCTGTCGTCGGTGGACTGAATGATTCCGCGACGAGCCGTAACGTTACCCATTATATCGCCGAAGTATTGTTCGGGAACGACTATTTCGACTTTCATTATGGGTTCGAGAAGTACGCTCTTCGCTTTCGCAAGACCGTCTTTCAACGCCATAGATCCGGCGATTTTGAACGCTTGTTCGGACGAGTCGACTTCGTGGAAACTTCCGTCGTAAACGATTACTTTGAAATCTACGACTTCATAGCCCGCAACTACGCCGTTTTTAGCCGCTTCCTGAATACCTTTGTTGATAGGTTGAATAAACTCTTTGGGAATGGATCCGCCGACCGTTTCGTCAACGAATTCGTAGCCCTTGCCGGGTTCTTGCGGAATAAGGTGTATTTTACAATGACCGTATTGTCCGTGTCCGCCCGTTTGTCTTTTGAACATACCTTCCGCGTCGACTGCCTGAGTAATGGTTTCTCTGTAAGCAACCTGCGGTTGACCTACGTTAGCCTCTACCTTGAATTCGCGAAGAAGTCTGTCGACGATAATGTCGAGGTGCAATTCGCCCATTCCGGCAATAATCGTCTGCCCCGTTTCCTGATCCGTCCACGTTTTAAAGGTGGGATCTTCTTCCGCGAGTTTAACGAGAGCCATAGTCATTTTTTCCTGACCTGCCTTCGTTTTGGGCTCGATGGAAAGTTGAATAACGGGATCCGCGAACGTCATTTGTTCAAGCACGATGGGATGATCTTCGTCACAAAGAGTATCGCCCGTCGTTGTGTTCTTTAAACCTATAATCGCGCAAATATCGCCCGAGTATACCTTTTCGATTTCCTTTCTTTCGTTGGAGTGCATCTGTACGAGACGGCCTATACGTTCTTTTTGTCCTTTGTTGGAGTTATAAACGTAAGAGCCCGCGTCGAGTACGCCCGAATACGCTCTGAAATAAGCAAGTCTTCCTACGAACGGATCGGTAGCGATTTTGAAAACGAGTCCCGAGAAAGGTTCGTCGTCGTCCGTTTTTCTTATTTCTTCCGCGCCCGTTTCGGGGTTGGTTCCTTTAACGTGATCTACGTCGATAGGCGAGGGAAGGTAATCGTAAACGCCGTTAAGAAGCATCTGAATACCTTTGTTCTTGTAAGAGGAACCGCAGAAAACGGGAGTCGCTTTCATAGCAATGGTAAGAACGCGAAGTCCCTGTCTTATCTCGTCGACGGAAAGTTCGCCCGTTTCGAGATATTTTTCCATAAGTTCGTCCGTCGCTTCCGCAGCCGCTTCAACGAGTTTTTCGTGATATTCGTTAGCCAAATCAACCATATCCGCGGGTATAACGTCCTGATGATACTGCGTACCGTCGTCCGAATCGTATATTTCCGCGTTCATTTCGACAAGGTCTACTATACCCTTGAAAGTATCTTCCTTACCGATGGGAAGTTCTACGGGAATAGCGTTGGCGTTTAATCTTTCCTTCATCATTTCAACCGCTTTAAGGAAGTTTGCGCCGTTTATGTCCATCTTGTTGATGTAAGCGATACGGGGAACTTTATATTTGTCCGCCTGACGCCAAACGGTTTCGGATTGAGGTTGAACGCCGTCTTTTGCGGAGAAAGTAGCAATAGTACCGTCGAGAACGCGCAAAGAACGTTCTACTTCTACCGTGAAGTCAACGTGTCCCGGCGTGTCTATAAGGTTAATTCTTATCTCGTCTTTCTTGGTAAGCCCCGTACGAATCCAGTGGCAGGTGGTCGCCGCGGAAGTAATGGTTATACCGCGTTCCTGTTCCTGAACCATCCAGTCCATCGTCGCCGCGCCGTCGTGAACTTCGCCTATCTTGTGGTTGATACCGGTGTAGTACAAAATACGTTCGGACGTCGTCGTTTTACCCGCGTCGATGTGAGCCATAATACCGATGTTACGAGTATGAAGTAAGTCGTATTGTCTTGGCATTGCCTTTTCTCCTTATTAGTATTTGAAATGCGCGAACGCCTTGTTAGCGTCTGCCATTCTGTGAGTGTCTTCTTTCTTCTTGTATGCTCCGCCCTGGCTGTTAAACGCGTCTACGAGTTCGCCGGCAAGTCTGTCTTCCATGTTTCTTTCGCTTCTCTTTCTTGCGTAAAGAACCAACCAACGGATACCGAGCGTCTGACGTCTTTCCGGTCTGATTTCGATGGGAACCTGATAGTTTGAACCACCGACTCTCCTTGCTTTAACTTCTACCATAGGCATAACGTTGTTGAGCGCTTTGGTAAAAACTTCCATAGCGTCAACGCCTAATTTCGCGCTTGCTTTATCGAAAGCGCCGTATACGATTCCTTGGGCGATACCCTTTTTACCGCTTTCCATAACCTGGTTGATAAGTTTGGTTACAACCTTGCTCTGATAAACGGGGTCGGGTAAAACGTCCCTTTTGGGAACACTGCCTTTTCTTGGCATAATACCATCCTCCTTTAAATAGTTTAGACCTTGCGGTCTTTGATTTTTTCGGGGCGCGAATATGCCCCGAGCACAGGCTATCGCTTGCCCTTACGGGTAGCGAACCTTCTGCGGTGTTACCGCATACTGCCTACTTTATCCATCGTTTGAATTAACCGAATATAAGTAGGTGCGAGTTAAAATTACTTATTCTTTGCGCCGTATTTGGATCTTGCCTGCTTACGCTTAGCAACGCCTGCGGTGTCGAGCGCGCCACGGATAACGTGATATCTTACGCCGGGCAAATCTCTTACTCTTCCGCCACGAATAAGAACGGAACTGTGTTCCTGCAAGTTATGTCCCTCGCCGGGAATGTAGCAGGTCGCTTCCATTTTGTTCGTCATACGAACTCTTGCAATCTTACGAAGAGCAGAGTTAGGCTTTTTGGGAGAAGTGGTCGTAACGTTAAGGCAAACTCCGCGTTTTTGAGAACATCCGTTAAGAGCGGGAGTCTTGGACTTATAAACCGACTTTTCTCTGCCTTGTCTGATCAATTGGTTGATTGTGGGCATTTTTTTACCTCCTTATATTATTTCGGTTATTTCAAAAAACGGAAAACCGTTTAAAGAAAGCGTGATTAAAAAGGGCATAATACGCCCTAGCCTGTCCATTGTAGCATTTTGCAATTCGTTTGTCAAACGCCGAAACGAATATTTTCGTATATTTTCCTTTTTTTCTTGCATAATTTATATTTTCCGTCCCTTCCGCCCTGAAAATATCGCCCCGTTTTAACGAAAAAGCACATTTTCGTCTTTCTCCCCCTCACTTTTTCACTCTTCACTATTACTTATTACCTATTTTCCCTCTCATTACTTTTTCACTTTTCACTCTTACTTATCACCTAATTCTTCCCCCTTGTCGAAAAACAAAAATCCACCGCCCGAACGCAGAAAACGTTCGGGCGGTGGTTGTATTATTTTTTTGTTTGGCATACCGTTAAAGTTTTTCGGCTATTATTCCGTCGGAAATATCCGTTTCGTAAAACTCTGCGCGGTAGCCCGTTTCTTCATAATATTTATCGTAAACTCTTTGTTTAAACTCTTCCGTTTTGTCTTTTTCTACCAAAGATATCGTGCACCCTCCGAATCCGCCACCTATCATTCTCGAACCGAGACAGGATTTTTCGTTTCTTGCGGAAGAAGCCAAAGCGTCCGGTTCTTTACCCGTAACCTCGTAAAGTTCCGAAAGAGAACGATGAGAAAGGTTAAGCAATTCCCCGAGCCTTTTCATATCGCCCGATTTCAAAGCCTTTGACGCTTCTTTTACCCGTTCGCACTCGCACACGACGTGCTCGGTGCGCTTTTTCAACCTTTCGGGCAGTTCCGTACCGTACGTTTCTAATTGCGACGGCGTGATTTCGGCAAGCGCGGAAACGTTTATTTTGCGTTTTAAGATTTCCAACGCCTCTTCCGTTTCGGCAAGCCGTTCGTTATACTTGCTTTCTATGAGATTGTGCGGTTTTTTGCAATCGGCGATAACGAGCGCATAATTTCCTAACGCCAAAGGCAGATATTCGCATTCGAGCGTGGAACAGTCGAGTAGCATTACCATACCCTTTTTACCGCACGCGGAAGCGTACTGATCCATTATTCCGCAGTTCACGCCGACGTATTCCCGTTCCGCCTGCCTTGCTTTTAACGCTATATCGACTTTATCCAACCGTTCGCCCGCTATCGTCGCAAGCGACGCTATCGTACTTACTTCGATCGATGCGGAACTAGACAAACCCGAACCGAACGGCACGGTACAATCCATAAGCATATTGCACCCGAGAATCTTATGCCCCGCTCTCTGCCACATAAGCGCGGAACCCGCCTGATAGTTACCGTATTTAAGGTCTTTATAACTTTCAAGGCGATTTATATCCAGCGTAACGCGGTCGGGAAGCGTAGTCCAGGTAATGTTGATTTTATCCGTTCCGTTAGATCTCACGTACACCGTGTTTTTAAGCGAAACGGATGCGGGCATAACTTTGCCTCCGCAATAATCGACGTGTTCGCCTATGATATTTATACGCCCCGACGCGCTTACTTTATACTCGTATTCTTTTTCGTTTACGACTTTCATTTGCCATTTTTCCTTTTAATGTTAATTTACCGTTTTCTCATCTCTTTTTGTACAGCACGAGTTCGGGATTTTCACCCTCTTTTCCGTACGTGCAGACAAGTATAAAGGACGCGTCGGCAACAATGCCGAAACACCTGTCACCGCCGAATTCACATTCGACCTGATTGCCGAGATACGTTTTTTCGTCGTTTAAAAACTTTGCCGTCTTTCCGTTCGGCAAAGGGTATTCGAGATTTACGAACTTACCGACGAGTGCGTTAAGTTTTTCGATTTTCGGCAATCCCTCTATACCGAGGTCGTTTATCTCTTTTACAAGTTGACGTTTAAATTGCTCGAACTGCCCGCCGTCGCTTAATTCTTCGTACCTTTTCCAGTAATCGAGTTTCGGTAGCAAATCTTTCATATACTCGCGAGCCTGTTCTTCGGTAAAGCCGTCGCCCGCCATTTGTTTTACGCACACGTCTATGAGGTCGCTCGGATCGGAATAAGTATACGTTCCGTCGGCGTAGCACCATTTGCAATAATTCTCGTTTACGGAACCGTCCTTGTTCCGTCCCATAACCGAACGGTCGTCGAGGGGCATTCCGCAACATTGACAAACTTGTTTTCTCGGCGAGCCTAAAAGCGTGTCTATCGAAACGTCGAACAGTTCGGAAAGCGTTTTAAGCATTTCGGGATTCGGCGTCGTTTCGCCGTTCTCTCAACGCGACACCGCCTGACGCGTTACGAATATTTTTTGCGCGAGTTCTTCCTGCGACATACCCGTTTTAATCCGAAGTTCCGCTATAACGTTTTTCATATTTCTTATCTCCTTTACCCGATAATTCCTTTACCCAAACATTATAGCGCCCTTTTTTGCCGTATACAAGCAACCGTTTGTTGCTACCCCCTATTGACAACCGTTTCTATTTACCGCGGACGATGCTTTCAATCCATTCGTCCGCGAACCTCATCTGCTCTTCCGTATGGAAATAATGTCCACCGCCTTTCATCACGGTAAGCGTCGCGTGAATCTTTTCCGCAAAAGCCGAAACGGTTTCGTAAGACGTAAGGTTATCTTTTTCTCCGTATAAAATAAGCGTTTGAATATTCCATTTCAAAGGGTTATTGCGGACGTAGCAAAGATAATCGTACGACAAAGTTTCTCCGAAAGACGTCGGGATTTCTTTTTTGTCGGAAAGTTCGCTTTCCGTTACGCCCGACCGCTTCATCATATCGACGATAAGCCTTTCCATATCGACGACGGGCGAGATAAAATACGCTTTTCCTATTCTTTTGTCGGCAAGGGCGTTCATTGCAAAATACGCGCCTATGCTGTTCGCTATCATATCGACGGACTTATACTTTTTGCTTACCGTATCGAAGAAGAGCGGAAACTCTTCTTTCGCTTCCCGCGGATTCCGCGATTTATAGTCGAACCCTATAACATCGCAATTTTCAAACAACAGTTTGTAATGCGTAGCCTCGTCGGCGTTACCGCCTTTCCCGTGAACGTAAATTATCGCCTTGTCTTTTATTTTCGTCCGTTCGTTCATTTTTCGTTTTCCCGCCTGTTAAAAGCGCCTTTTACATTATCGCAACAATAATAACATATCGTCGGGGCAATGTCAATACGGAACGCAAAACCCGAAAAACATTTAAACGGAACAGACCGAACGGCAAATAAACACCGTCCGGTCTGATTTTATAAAACCGTTTATATCGCGCTACCTTCCGCCCGCGTTAAAGGCTTATCCAAAGCGAGGGACCGACACCGCTTGACATTGCCACAACTCCCGAACCGCCCGGGGTTTTCGGGAAGTTTTGTTCCGTCGCAATCGCGGACGGCGTCCGCTCCCCATTTTTCGGCTATAATCTTAGTGCCCTCAACGAAACTTTCATCCGTAGGTATCGTAAATCTGCCTTTGTTTATTCGTTTTTCCTTTTTATCGGTTTAATCGATAGAGAATAAAGAAACGCCGAATAAAAACGACGTTACTTATGTTAGTTAAAAATTCAACGACTGTTTTTCGTTTTCCGCAAAATAACGATAAACCGCAGCCGTCCAGCCCATCATAGGCATTGTATCGTACTCGCTAGTTACCGCGATTTTGCCGGTTAACGCGTCGTATTTTTCCCAAAGCCTACCCGTTTCTTCGAATATTTTACCCGCAACGGATACATACTTGCCTGCTATGCGCGTTGCCTCGGCATTTAATCCGAGATTTTTCAGCCCCATATAGGCAAGGCAGGTTGCAGCCGGCCACATACATGGATAATCCCATTGATAAAACAAATCGTCGTCGCGATATTCGCAAGCCGAAAGCCCGTAATTAAGTTCAAGCCGTTTCAGCACTTTCAATGCGCTTTTTCTATCGTCAGACACCCCGAAAGTGTACGGATAAAGAGAAACAGCCGACAAAATTTCGGAATGTTTGCCCGTTTCGAAATCGTAATCGAGATAAATACCGTCTTTTGTAAGGTAGTATTTATTCATCTTCTCTTTACGGTTTTCTGCATTTCTCATAAATATTTCCGCTTCTTCGTTACGCTTCAAAAGCCGCAACATGTCGGCGGTTTTTATTTCCATATCGTACAGAATACAGTCCAAATCAAGGTGCAAAAACTCATGGGCTGCAATCCTGCTTTTCGGCGTTCTGAACCGCATATTGAAATCAAGCCCGCTTTCGGCTATAGCCATAATGTCTTTTCCGATGCGAAGTCGTTCTTCTTCTGTTTCGCCACATTCGTGAACTCTGACGTGATGCCAGACGTAATTATTCAGAATTTCCGTCTTACTGCCATGCGTGCCGTACGAGTTCAGACCGAGCCGATTTTTCCTTTTTGTTTGCCAGAATTCATATTCTTTTAAGATCGTTTCGATATATTTTGTTATAATGGATTCATCGTCCGTTCTATGGAAATAATCGTAAACCATACGCGTGAAAAAGGGCGGCTGAGATCTGTCGGTAATCGTATTTGCGTTCGGCATAAAACCAAGCGCGTTTATAAACTGAGATATGTTATCTATATTATTCTTCGCTTGCTCGGTATAGTCGTCGAGCATAAGCCCGAGATTTATGAAATATGTATCCCAATAATAAATTTCCGTATATACGTCCGTTGCGCACGGCGATACATACGGGTAATTTATCTTCACGCTCCCGATAAGTTCGCTTGAAGGATGAAATGTTTTTTCCCAGTTCGCCCGAATGTATGATGAAACTTTATCCATGTTCTGTACCTTTTTCAACTGTTATTTATTACTTATATGCTACTACGTCCGTTAAAAGAAAAGTATGTCCGTCAAACTCTATGTCTTTATCAAGTCCGAAATAGATCGGTTACGATAAAATTTTTAAGCTGAAAACCTTTTTCAGCCCAATCGGTAAAACGTAAATACGAAATATTTTCAGTCGGCGTATAATTTATGGAAACCGTACTCCGGTCAGCATTGACACCCGAAATAACGCCGTCGGCATATATAGTAGCATTACCCGTAACGACTCCGCCTTTAAATATGCAGTCCCATGTCTGATCGGTCTTGTTACCGTCCGCATAAACCCGGCATCCCGTACCGCCTTCGGCATCGGTTCTCATATCCATTTTTATAATATAAGTGCTGTCGCTTTTCAACGTGATTATTTTACCACCCATTCAATTGTTCGTCAATAACTAACACCGACTTTTTTATGTTCAAAACCGACTTTTCATTGACAATACAACGGCAATGTGATAATATGTGAGCGAGAAACGTATCGCTCATAATATATTATCCGAAAAAAACGAGAGAATTATGAAAGACAAACAGAAAGACGTTGTGACGTTTAACTATTTCAGCTGGGCGGCCCCGTCGAACAGCCAAAAATATCGCATTTATGCGCGAAAAACACCCACTGAAAACTCAAAAATGCATAAACATGCGTTTATAGAGTTCTTTTTTGTAACGAACGGACAGGCCTATCACCTGATCAACGGACAGGAAGTCATAGTTAAAAAAGGTGATGCCGCACTGCTCACACGCGATGACGTTCACGGGTTCAGACTTGACGGCAATCACGTTTTCGAGCATACCGATGTACTGATTGAAACCGACTTTTTTATAGAAGCCTGCAATTTCTTTTATAATGGACTTTACGATTCGATTCTTTCGGTAAACGGAGTAAAATCGTTTGTTCTGACTTATGAACAGATTTCGGATCTTGTAAGTTGTAGTTCTTATCTTTTTCTGCCGTCCGATAACATAAGCCATATAGTTATGGCAAAATCTATTTTATCCAAGATTATTTCGTTGTTTTTAAAAAAATATTATCTTTCCGAACACGCGAACAATTATCCCGATTGGATCATGTCTCTTATAACCAAGTTCAGCGACGTGAATAATTTTTCTTTATCCGCTTCGGATATAATCAAAGAGTTTGCATATAACCCCGATTATATGAGGCGGCTTTTTAAGCGTTACACCGGCACAACTATGCTCGATTTTTTTAATAAAAAGAAAGTCGAACAAGCCTACCTTTTGCTCAGGACAACGGATATGTCTATCGAACGGATTTGTTCTGCGGTCGGCATTGCTAACCCATCGCACTTTTATCATTTATTCAAAAAAATTTATCATACAACCCCGTCAAGCGTTAAACAAAAATAAAACGCCCGACGAACGGACATAAAACGATAAAACGGCAGACACACAAAGTTTAACGCATCTGCCGTTTTTTATATTATGTATACCATTTGTAATCACTAACGATAGCAAATAAAAAGTGAATCAATAGGTCGATTACAGGGTATTTTATTCTATAATGACAAGTTGCCCGGGTGCGAGCCATTCGCTGTATTTCCTGCCGTTATACTCACCGCTTACGATTTGAATCATTTTCTGATTTTGATTGGTCACGCAAACAAATTTCTTGCCGTTTTTTTCGAACTCGGAAATAATAAGGCTCGGACCGAACCCTCCGTCATTAACTGTAAAATTCACTATTACGCCGTCCTTATACTCCGCAACGCCACCGTAAACCTTACCCCTGTGAAAAACGTTCAAAAGTTTACTCCCGACAAACTTTCCGCTGTAATACTTTAAAAACATTCTATTTTCGTCGGACAAAAGCGCAAACATAGGCGTTTTTTCCCAAAACGTGTTTATAGGCGATTCGCGGAAAGAAGAATCCTTATCCCTTTCGTAAATAAAAAACCACAAAATGCCCTGCACGCCGTGAGCAAGCGCAGTGTATATCTGCCACCTTATATCGTCGCGATCGGGAGTCCTATAACACCAATGTCCAACGGATAAAAGTGTCGTCC
Organism: uncultured Clostridia bacterium; assembly: GCA_934271725.1. Taxonomy (GTDB): domain Bacteria; phylum Bacillota; class Clostridia; order Christensenellales; family Borkfalkiaceae; genus CAKQSC01. The sequence continues at coordinate 297 of CAKQSC010000035.1, read as the reverse complement.
AGAACGGAACACCTACTCTATCCGCCGCTTTTTTGAAAAGAACCAGATTTTTGAAATACTCTTCAAGTCCTTTTTCTTTCTGAATTTCGTAATTACACTGCGTGTAACAATCGTAACAAAGGCAAAAAAGTCCCGTCTCTTTCGCTGTGTCGGCAAGCATATCCACAACCTGTTCTTCGCTTTCCATTCCGCTATTTTTGAACCCGAAAAGCGGAAAAAAGTTAACAAAGCCACGCGAAAGCGAATTTACAATTTTAGCCGCGTGTTTCATGTCTTCCCAGACTTTTGTTTTCGGCA
>CAKQSC010000034.1 GCA_934271725.1 uncultured Clostridia bacterium | reverse complement strand
GCCTTTTCTCGTACACGCCACCGTTGCCGACAAACTGCCGTATTTTGCCGACTCGACCAAATCTTTGCCGAGCGACAACCCCGCAACCAAACCACCGCATAAAGTATCACCCGCGGCGGTGGTGTCTACCGCCTTGACTTTCATACACGGATATGCCGTCTTTCCGTTTTTGTTTATTATCTCGAACCCTTTTCCGCCGAGCGTAACGAGAAGGTTGCCCGTAAGTTTAAGCAATTCTTCCTCTCCCCCGAAAAGGGCAAGTTCCGTTTCGTTGGGAGTTATGAGATCGCAATATTTTATAAACGGCGTAATATCCCTGTTGCACGGCGCGGGGTTCAGAACTACGTACATTCCCTTTTCTTTCGCCTTTTTTAAGCCGTAGCCTATAACATCTATCGGGTTTTCGAGTTGAGTTAAATATATATCTCCCTCTTCGGCGTCTTTTAAAAACTCGTCCGCGTCCTCTTTGGACAAATACGCGTTCGCACCCTTATCCAGAATTATTCTGTTGTCCCCGTCCACGACGATTATCACCGCCGTTCCCGTGGGAACGCCTTTAACCACCCTTACCGCGCTTACGTCGATGCCGACTTCTTTAAAAGAGAGGAGAGCGTCTTTACCGAACACGTCGTCGCCGAGGCAACAGCAAAACTTAACCGAACCGCCGAGTTTTGACGCCGCGACCGCCTGATTAGCCCCTTTACCTCCGCGCGAAACGAAAAAATCGCTTCCCGTTATCGTTTCGCCCGAGACGGGCATTTTCGGCGAGGTTATAACCAAATCCGTATTTGCGCTCCCGAACACGTATATTTTCTTCATTTTGTTTTCCCCTTTTTTATAATTCGTCGGCAAAAAAACTTTCGAGATATTTTGCCGTTTCTTCTTTACTCTTTTTTAAATAGACTTTACGCGCGTTTGCTTTTTCGTCCTTTTCAAACAGCGTTCTTCCCTTGTCGGTAAGGATTACCTTTCCTCTTTCCGAGCCGAAATATTCGTTGTCGCCCTCGACGGCATACAACACCGTAAGAGGATCCCAACTGTGCCTTGCGCCGTTTTCAAACAGTTTGTAGGAAACGGAAACGGGATTCTTCGGGTTATACCCGGTAGAAAACTTTTCAAACGTCATAACGCCTACGCCCACGTCGAAATCGCAGAACACTATCTCCGTATCGACCTTGTTCATCACGGTTTTTGCGGAATCGAGATCCGTTATTATATTATATTCCCCGTAAAGTTTCTCGTCGCCCGACGTATAATATTCGCCCGGTTGATTAAACCAACCGCCCATTATATACAGCGTTTCCACCTTTGCGTTGAATATATCCGCTCCGCTTGTTCCGTTAAAATCGTAATTTAAAAAATCGCCTGCGTTTTTAAGTTGCCCTATACATACGAAAGTAACGCTTTTGTCTTTCGATTTCGTTAAAAGGTCGTAAATCGTGTCGTTTGCGTTTTCTATTCCCCCTTTCGTTAAGGGATTGCCCAGAATCTTTAAAGCCTCCGTCGAAAAATCGTTGATATACGGAATGTTAAGCACGTCGTTTTCGAGCATACCCGTTCTGAAATCGTTGCCGTAATATGCGTTTATCGCGCGCGTAAGGCAAGCCCCCGCAAGGTGGCTGTTGGAATAAGTCATTCCCAGAACGTTTATTTTTCCGTCGTTATAAAACTTGTTTACGAGAGCGATAGCGGAAGCGTCGTCGCAATCTCCGCCGAGATCCGTATCTAAAATTATGTTTTTCACCGTTGTTCCCTTTTTACCTTAAACTCGTCCGCATACCGTTGCATACCCGTTTTTTCCGTAAGCCCGTTAAAACTCGTTAAATATTGTTCGTAAGATATAGCGTTATGCTCCAAAAGCGTTTTAAGCGTTTCGCACTGCGATTTGTACAGATTGAATTTCTGCTCGTCCGTCATCATTGTTCTTCCCCGTTTTTAAGCGCGTCGAACTTCGCTTTCATAGTCGGGTTGTTTTTAGTCAATTTCTTTATCGACAAATCCTGCGCTTTATCGTTCGCAAGTCGAAGTTGACGTTCCGAACCAAGAAGGTTATCTCTCACCTTTTGCAAATGGTCTATCGTTTTGTCGATTTCCGCCACCGCGTCGGCGAACTTTTTGCTTGCCAGCCCGAAATTAGTCGCGAACTTTTGCTGAAACTCCGTAAGTTCGTTTTCAAAGTTGGAAACGTCTACGTTCTGATTTTTCACTTCCGCAAGTTGCCGTTTATAGTTCAACGCGTTTAAAGAAGCGTTTCTTAAAAGGGTTATAATCGGTACGAAAAATTGCGGACGGATAACGTACATTTTAGGATATCTATACGACATATCGACTATTCCGCCGTTATAAAACTCATTGTCCGTTTCGAGAAGAGAAACGAGTACGGCGTATTCGCACTTCTTCTCCGTTCTGTCTTTGTCGAGTTCTTTAAGAAAATCTTCGTTTCTGTGTTTCGTGGCGGTGGTATCCATTTCGTTTTTCATCTCGAACATAACAGAAACTATTTCCGTGCCGTCCTTTGCGAAATCTTTGAAAATATAATCCCCTTTACTTCCCGTTTTCACGTCGTTGTCTTTCTCGAAATAAGCCCTCGGAAAGCCTGCCATTCTTATGCGGTTAAACTCCGTCTGACAATGCTGTTCAAGCGTTTCGCCCACCATTTTGGTAGACATTTTCGTCTTTAAGTCTTTATAAAAATCTATCTGCGTGTCTTTTTCTTTAAGACGCGTTTCGTAACTTTCCTTTAAAGACTGTTCCCCTTCGATACGCTTTTGCTTTTCGTTTTCTATCACAACGTTGAGTTTCTGTATCTCCACGTCTTTTTGCAAAACCGCTTCGTTTACCGCCGTACGAACGTCGTTTCTGCTGTCGGCAAGTTGATGTTTAAGGTTTTCCGCTTCCAGAGTATATTTGCTTTTGAGTTCTTCTATTTCTCTCTGTTTTTTGTCCTCGTACCCGTCGAGCCTGTGCTTCAATTCCTCTATTTCCGCAGACATTCTGTTTTTTTGTTCGATGAAACTCGTTTCCTGCTTTGCAAGGTCTATACGATTTTTATATTCCGACTCTTTTCTTAACTGTTCCGTTCTTGCGGACAACTCTTTTTCAAACTCTATCCCCTTAACCTGCTCCGTTATGGAAACGTAATCCGAATCGGTGAGTTCAAACTCTTTTTTGCAATGCGGGCAAATAATTTTATTCATACGGTTTCTCCTTATCGTCTTACGCAAGCGTCCCTTATCGAACCGCTATATTGCGTTATGATTTGTTATATTATATCAATCGTTTTCTAAAAAGTCAATCGCTACGGCAATTTGGCCGAAAACTCGCCGTAAACGTGATAACCGTTTGCAAGACGCAAGAAAACCCGACCGTAAAAGTCGGGTTTCCGTTTCAATTGAATCGCGTTATTTCGTGCCGAAAATGCGGTCGCCCGCGTCGCCGAACGCCGTTACTATATACCCGTGTTCGTTCAAAGGCGCGTTTGCGTAATGCGCGACGTAAATCTTAACGTCGGGATGCGCCGTCGCTACTCTCTTAACTCCTTCGGGAGCCGCGATAAGGCTTAAAAGTTTAATCTTTTTATAACCCCTTTCCTTAATAAAATCTATCGCCGCGGCTGCCGATCCGCCCGTTGCAAGCGCGGGATCGACGACTATACATTGCCCGTCTATGCAATCTTTGGGAAGTTTGCAGTAGTATTCGTGCGGTTCGAGCGTTTTTTCGTCCCTGTACAAACCGATATGACCTATTTTCGCGTTGGGGAAAAGAGAAGTAAGTCCGTCGACCATTCCGAGTCCCGCTCTTAAAATGGGTACGATTGCAATCTTTTCCGTAACTACGGGTGATTTGAACTTTGAAAGGGGAGCCTGTATTTCTATATCTTCCGTGGTTAAATCTCTGAACGCTTCGTAACCCATAAGCATTGCGAGTTCGCTTACCAACTCTCTGAACTCTTTGGTGTTGGTGTTCACGTCGCAAAGATGAGTAATTTTATGCGCGATTAAAGGGTGATTCATTATAGTTACGTTTTTCATATATTCTTCCATAGAGATTACCTTCTTTGATTTTTATTTATTATACCATATTTGAACGGCCGTTGCAAGCATAAACTTACCCGTCGGGAACTTTCTTCCCGACGGGCAGTCTTTTTAATTATTCTTTATCCGTCGATGCAACTTCGTCCGTTTTTTCGTTTTCAAACTTCATATCGGGCAATTTTTCCTGTATCGCTCCGTTGTCGACTTTCGTGTCTTTGTCTTTACCGCTGTGCGTGATAAGGTTGATAAGGATACCTACTATCATAGCAACCGCAAGCGATGTAAGTTGGAAGAGCGCTCCGCCCGTAAGTTTGTTGGTACCGAAGTCTAAGGTTACTCCGCCGATACCGATTACGAGTATTGCCGCTACGGGGTAGAGGTTTCTGTTGTCCGAAAGGTCTACGTCTTTAAGCATTTGAAGTCCGCTTACCGAGATGAAACCGTACATCGCTATGCACGCTCCGCCCATTACGCATTTAGGAAGCATATTGATTATTTCTACGAAGGGAGCGATGAAAGATATTACCATACACATAATCGCGGTGGTAAGTATGGTCATCGTCGAAGCGTTTTTGGAAAGCGCTACGCAACTTATCGATTCGCCGTAAGTCGTGTTCGCACAACCGCCGAAAATCGCACCCGCAATAGAGCCTATGCCGTCGCCGAGAAGCGTTCTGTGCAAACCAGGGTCTTCGAGAAGGTCTTTTTCGACTATGTTGGAAAGGTTTTCGTGGTCGGAAATGTGTTGAGCGAGTTCTACAACCGCGATAGGTATAAAGAGTAACGCAAGGTTACCTATCATCGCGCCGTCTATTTTAGCATAGGTACCGCTTGTTCTTATCGCTTCCACTATCGTAAACTTAGGATAGTCGAAGAAACTTTGGAATCTGACGGGGCTGAAACGAGCCGAGATACCGTCAAAATTGACTAATCTCATTGCAAGGCAGAACTCGCTGTCGTTGATATAGCCGAAACCCGTTATTATAAGAGCGACGACAAATCCCGCGCCGATACCTATAATGAACGGTATGAGTTTTGCCATTCCTTTACCTTTTATGGACGCTACAACTATTGCAAAGAAAGTAAAGAGTCCTACAAACACGTACCAAAGGCTGTAATCGGAACCGCCGTTCTTCATCATCCAACTGCCCGCCGTTCCGGAAAGGGAAAGACCGATTATCGCAAGGATAGGTCCTATTATAACGTGGGGAAGAAGTTTCTTTATCCAACCCGAGCCTACAAACTTAATGACAAGAGCGATTACCGCATAAGTAAGTCCCGCGAATGCTACGCCGATTATCAAACCCCAGTAGCCGTAATTCTGTCCCGCGGCAGCACAGAGCGCGCCGAGGAAAGTAAAGGAACTTCCCAAAAACACCGGGCTTTTAAACTTTGTGAAGAGTAAGTAAACAATCGTACCCGCGCCCGCTCCGAAAAGCGCCGCCGCCGGATCGCATTTAAGTCCCGCCGCGGAAACAAGTATAGGAACAAGTAAGGTCGCCGCCATTATGGCGATCATCTGCTGGAAAGCGAACACGAGGTTCTTTCCGAACTTAGGTCTGTCTTTGATACCGTAAGTAAGTTGCATTTTTATTTTCTCCTTTTCCTTAAATTACCGAATAAAAAAACCTTGACGGCGCACGGCACGGCAAGGCATTATAAACTTACTTACGTAAACAGTTATAACAATCTTGTCGATATCCCGTATCGCCCTTAAAGATTTCATTTTCCTATATACTATCACTTCAAAAAATGTTTGTCAACCGTTTTATTCATTTTTTTAATTGTTTTTTATTTAATTTTGTGTTACACTTAAATAGCACAAGGAGAGAGGTTATGAAAAAGATTTTAGTAAGCGCGTGCCTTTTGGGGTATAATTGCAGATACCTCGGCGACAACAGACTTTCGGAAAAAGTCGTAGAACTCGGTAAAGACAATATTTTAATTCCCGTCTGCCCCGAACAGTTGGGCGGACTGCCCACCCCGAGATTTCCCGGCGAACGCATAAACGGCAAAGTTATGAATAACCAAGGCGCGGACGTTACGGAGGAATATTTGCGCGGAGCGAAACTCACCCTTGAAATAGCGAAAGCAAACGGCGTCGATTGTTGCGTGTTAAAGGCGCAAAGCCCCTCTTGCGGTGCGGGAATAATTTACGACGGCACTTTTACGGGCAACAAGATTAAAGGCGACGGCACTACGGCGGAACTTCTTAAAGAAAACGGTTTTAAAGTCGTTACCGAAAACGATTTATGATATCGGGCAAGAATAACAGGAGCCCTGCCGAAACGCCTATATTTACGCGCTTTTTGCAAATTGTCGCGGTACGGCAAAAAGATAACGAACGTTTTTACGGTATATAATATTTACGGCGGATACGAAGCACGTATCCGCCGTATTGATTTATTTACCGAGCAGTTTATCCGATTCTGCCGTTTTTCTTTTTTTTACTACGTGTACCGTATTGAGAACAAGCGCAACCGCCGAAACACATATACCGACGATATACCCCGCCGAAACCGTAACCCAATGGTAATACGCGTCGCTTAAACCGTAATAATAACCGTATCCGCCGAAAAATTCCGAAACGCCGACGTACATAAGAATCAACGCTATTATCTGAAAAACAACCGCCACGATATCCGTTATAAGGGAAGCCCCGTCTTTATCCGCATTTTTAAGCACAGCCGAAACCGCCGTGAGGAATATTCCCGAAATGCAGAGTGAGAGCGACCAGTCGGAAAGTACCTTCTGCGTGAGATAAAACGAAGCCATAATGCCCGAATTTACGTTCGTCTTATCCGACGCGCTCGTTGCCTGTATAGTCGATTTTATCGCGGGAAGCCCGAACAATATAAGGGAAACGCAAAGCATAAGCACGGTAAAGCACTTTAAAATCTGCGACTTTAATTCTTTCTTGTCGTTTAAAATCTTTTGCACGCAAGACGCGACTACAACCGTCGCCGTAAGCACAAAGCACAATACCGAAACCGACAACGTTTCGGACGACAAAGCGACTTTCGTTCCGTCCGGTTTGTCGAAGTTCGACAAAAACAACGTTAACGGAATTGCGTATATAATCAAACTTGCGACCGCACATTTACTTGCGTTTTTGTTTTTGAACAAAAACAGCAACGTTGCGGTCAATACCGTTGCGAAAGTTGCCGTTATGCAAAAAATCTGCAAGACTTCCGTTACGACTCTTATCTCGTAATCGGGCGAGAAGAAAGCCCAGTTGTCCAAAAGCAATTTTCTTGTAACCGTACCCGATTCCGTAATCGAACAACCTATTACGAAAGAGCCGACAAATGCCAACGCGCCGACAACCAACGCCGAGCAGTTCTTTAACGAGAAAAACACCTTTGCCCCTATTCTCTTTTCGCCGTCGGAAGTCGACACGACGTTTTCCGCAAGCGTGCGATGAGTTATATTTACGGCAAATGCGAAGAAGGAAATAATTATACTTATAATATACGAAACGGCGACATCCTTGCATTGCGAGCCAAGCGCAGTCTGACAGAATACGAACGTCGCTATTTGCAACACTATACTTACGAACGACAACGTCGCAGAAGCCGTATTCTTATCGAATATCTTCAATATACCCGACAAAAGCAACCCCAAAATACCCGCAACCAAAACGGTCAGCGTAGCAATGGCATATCCGTCGGACGGGGCTTTCTCAAACACCGCGCAAGCGCCGTAAATTATACCGTCGACGTCTACCGTGGCATAAAATCCGAACGCAAGAACGGCAATCGCGGTAATAAATACCGAACCGCCACCGAACGCGCGGGTAACAATCCCCTTATTGCCTTTTCTTGCAGAAGAAATCTCTTCTAATACAAACGAACCCGCCGAAAACAAAAAGCAAAGCGAAAGCATCGCCACAGTAGACGAATTCAGCGTCAATTCGGTTCCCGTCGCCATTGAAAAAACAGACGAAAAGAAGGCAAGTTCCGCCACAAACGCAAGCATGCCCGCAAGAGCAAAGCCACAAACGCGTTTCTTCTTTAAAGCAAAAATAAGCGAGGACGAAACAAGCAGTAACGCCAACGCGACGAAGGACAAAATCTGCATCGTCTCCATTATTATTTTACTTGCAGAAGAACCGAACAAGGCGGAATAATTGTTCAACAGAGTTATGTTAACGACTACGCCTGCCACCTTCATTCTCCCGCCGACAACCAACGTGCCGACAAGTGCAAACAACAGCGAAAGCAAGGCAAGTCCGTTTTTGACGTAGAACAAAACCTTATCCGTTTTCGTTTCTTTTTTCTCCGCGTCGCCGACCGATTTTTTTTCAAAACTTTCGCCACAACTAACGCAGACTTTCTCTTCGTCGGGGGTTACCGCCCCACACTTATTACAAATCATTTATTTTCCCTTCATTTGAATATCAAACGGTTAAATCGCTTGTTTATTCGCTTTTCTTTTTAAACTAGTATGTACGATATTGAGAATACAGCCAATAAGAGAAACAGCCATACCTATAATATAATCGGGAATAATCTCCGCTCCGCGGAACAATGCCACAACGCCTCCGTATACAACCATTTGCAAAAACAAACCGACGCAGGCAAGCGCAACCGACGTTTTGTCTTTCAAAAACGCTTTCGTTATTCCGGAAACCGCCGTTATGAAAAGCCCCGCCAAAAAACAAATTACGATAAGTATCGTAGGCCAACCCGACATTTCTCTGCAAATAGCGAAAATGCCTATTTTTATTTCATAGACGGCAGGGAAACCGAACGAGATAACCGAAACGGCGAGAACCGCCGTAATGAGTCCTTTCATAATTTCAAGGCATAAACCTTTTTTATCTTCCCTATACGCCGAAACGCAAGAAATCGCAATCGACGCCCCGAGTATGATAAAGGACAAAATAATCATCGCTTCCATCGCCCTTGCCAAACCGCCGGAAGTTTCCAGCGACATATAAGAAGCCGTGCCGACAAGCGATATTAAAACCGCCGAATAAGCGTATGCCGAAATATCTTTCTTCTTTTTCGCAAACAATATCGCCGACGTTAACAGGAGGGCAAAAGAGCCTACCGCCGAGAGTATAAACACAACGAGCAATACCGTTTTGCCGGTACAAGCAACGAGACCTTTATGCTCTGCTAAAAAGAACCATTCGTCTTTTCCTAATCTTGTTCCCGAAACGAACAAGCCTATAAAAGCGAGCACCGCCGAAAATAAAATAAGCCCGTTTTTAACGAAAAACAACACCTTGTCCGTTTTCGTTTCGGACTTTTCGTCGCAAACGGTAACCGTTTTTCCCTCAGCGTCGTTGACGTTTGCCAAATCTTTTCTTTCCTCGAAGTTATTATCTCCGCAACCGTTACAAGTCATAATTTTTCTCCCTTATTATGATAATAACAGTATACGACGTTTATTCCCCTTTGTCAATTTAGGGTGCGGAAAAATGCCGAATAATGCAAAAAAATCCCGTCTTACCCCTTTAATCGTTTGTTTTTCCCGACGTTTTATAGTATACTTATCGGCGTAGGGCGTAACTCGCCCGATATGAAGGTTTTCGGAAAACACTTCAATAAAACAACCGAGGTATTTAATATGAAAAAAGCATTGACGGCAAAAGTAATTTGCCGTATGGGAATCACTGCCGGTCTTTACGCAACTCTTACCGTTCTTTTAGCCCCCATATCTTACGGGCAGTTTCAGGTAAGGGTTTCCGAATGTCTTACTCTTTTACCCCTCGTCTTCCCCGAAACAGTGGTAGGACTTACGGTAGGGTGCCTTATAGCCAACTTTTTCGGCAACGGCATTCTTGACGTGGTTTTCGGCACGCTTGCCACCCTCGTTTCTTCTCTTCTTGTTCTTCTTATAGGTAAGTTTATAAAGAACAAAGGGCTGAAAATATTCCTTTCCGCGCTGTGCGTGTCCGTCATCAACGCAATCGTCGTGCCGTTTACTTACCTTGCCGTAACCGACCTTAAAACGCTCTATTTCATCAACGCGGCGTGGATTTTTTTGGGCGAAGCGGTGTCATCGGGCGTTCTCGGAACTCTCGTGTTCGTCGCAATGCGAAAACTTACGCTTAAATCCCCGCTCCGCAACGAATCGGCTGAACGGTTTGATAAAAGCAAGCCCGCCGACCGCCCCGATCAAATTGACGGCGGCGAAAGACTTGACCAAAACGAACCCGCCGACCGCGACGAACAGGTTGTATCGGACGAACGGCTTGACCGCAACCAGCCTTTCGGCAG
>CAKQSC010000033.1 GCA_934271725.1 uncultured Clostridia bacterium | reverse complement strand
TTTCGTCTGACATTCTACGAATATTCTTATAAGAGATTCCGTGCCGGAAGCCCTTACCATAACTCTTCCCGTTCTGCCGAGCCTTGCCCTTTCGTATTCTATTTTATCCGTAAGAAGTTGACTGCCGAGTACCCTTACTTTGTCCGACACGATAACGTTCCTCGTTGCCTGTTCGTACCTGTCTATATCGAAAAGTTTGTCGAAACCGTTTCGTTTAAGATATACGTTGCAAAGTTTTATCGCGACGAAAATCCCGTCCCCCGTGGTGTGTCTGTCGGCAAGAATTATATGCCCCGACTGTTCACCGCCGATAATCGCGCCGTGCTTTTTCATAAGCGACGCCACGTATTTATCGCCCACGTCCCCGCTTATGAACTCTATGCCGAGCCTTTTCAACGCTTCCTGTATGCCGAGATTAGTATAAGGCGTTCCGACGACTTTTTTTATTTCCGCGTTCTCGTCGTTTATATAAGATTCGGCAAGAGCGTAAAGCATAAGGTCTCCGTCGATAACCCTGCCGTGCCCGTCTACCGCCATAACTCTGTCCGCGTCGCCGTCAAACGAAAAACCCATATCGAGTTTGTTTTTCAGCACGAAATCGCACAAATTGCCGATATGCGTGGCGCCGCACCCGTCGTTTATGTTTACGCCGTTGGGATTATCCGCCGTCGTAAAAACTTTCGCGCCGAGCCGTTTAAACACGCTTTTGGCAACCGAATAAGCCGAGCCGTTAGCCGTATCGAGTCCTATTTTAAGTCCGTTAAGTCTTTCCGAACCGCACACTACGAAGTCCGTGTAAAGACTTATAAGGTCGCTCCTGTCGAAATATTTGCCCGCGCCGAGAGGGCTAGCATACAGCGTTTCGGTGAAATAACTCTCTATTTTCTCTTCCGTAGCGTCGTCTATCTTAACGCCGTTTCGGTCGAATATTTTTATTCCGTTATACTCCGCGGGATTATGCGACGCGCTTATCACCACTCCGTAATCGTACCCGAGCCTTTTTGTGAGATAAGCGACGCAAGGCGTAGTAGCGACTCCCAAATCGCCCGCGTTTCCTCCGCCCGAAAGGTAGCCCGATATAAACGAATATTTTATGCAGTCGCCCGATATTCGGGTGTCTTTGCCGACAAGAACGTTCTTGCCCGTTCTCGCAAGCGAGTTTCCGCACTTGAAAGCAAGATGCGGATCGAGTTCTTTAAGGGCGATTCCCCTTATGCCGTCCGTTCCGAAATATATACCCATAGCACCTCCGAATATTCGATTATATGTTAAACCCCGCAAAAAAGTTCGCGGGGTTAAATCATATCTTTTACGGTAGCGGTTATGGGATTTTCTTTGCACTTTTTAATTATTTCAGCCTGATCGAGAACGCCCGTAAGTTTCATATCGGAATACACGTATACGACGTTATAAGCGTTTACGTCGAGGCAATTAAGCAAGTCTGACATAACGGCGTTTTCGTTTATCGCTATGCCGTTTACTTTCGCTCCTTTCGGAAGATTTAAGGACAAAAACTCGCTTATTTTTACGTATTTATACCCGTCGTTTTTCGTAAAAGGCGAAAGCAACAGATACACCCCGAAAAGCAGGAAAGAAAAGTTTATCCCGCTTTTTACGGAATAGGCGAACAGCGCGACGAAAGCACCGCCGAGAAGTACCGCAAAGGCTTTTAAAATCCTGTTTGCGACGGTTTCTTTGAGTTTAAGGCACATAAGGCGTTCCGCCACTCTTCCGCCGTCAAGCCCGTATACGGGTAACAGATTTAACGAAAACAGCCCGAAATTCGCCCACACAATTTCGTCCGTAAAAGCGTAACTTTCGGGGAACAGCCACCATAACGTAATAAAAAACAAGCATAACAGCGCGTTTGCGAAAGGTCCCGAAAGACTTACGGCAACGCTTCGTTTCGTGTTTAAATTATCCGTATTACCGCTTGCAACCGCCCCGTAAGGCATTAAAAGTATTTCGTTAAGTCTTACCCCGTATTTACAGGCGACTACGGCGTGTCCGACCTCGTGAAGAATATCGCTTAAAACGTATATGATAAAGGTATAGAACTTTCCTACGCAAAGATAAGCGAACGCCACTACGTAAAACAGGTAATGTATTTTTACTTTGATTTTCACTTTTTAAGTTCAGACCGCCCAGACTATGTTGTTACCCGAAACGGTATACCCCGTAATCAACGCTCCCTTATCGTAAAGACTTACCGTTACCGTGTTTTTATCGAGATACCCGACGGGAAAGTTGGAATAAACCTTATCGCCCACGTTCCCGTAAACGTAATCCATACCGTTTATAACCGTTTTAAAGTTTTTGCTGTGAGTTATTTCCACGCTTAACTTACCGTCCGTTTTTTCTATCGCGGTAACCGTACCGTCGCACGGGGAATAAATACTGCCCGACTTATTTACCGTTATCACACCGTCTTTAACGCTCATTTTATCGCTACTGACCGGCGTTACCGCTTTGAAAACGCTGTAAACGGAGTCGTTTTCCGCAGGCGCGGACACGTATGTGCCGTTCATCATTTTCAAAAGCGTGTTTATACCGCTGTTAGCCATAACGAGATTAGTCATTACGATAAACAACACGAGCGCGACTATCGCGACCGTTTCTATTCCCACAAGCGTTATTCTTCTCTTTTTCTTATGCGTTACGGTTACCGTTTTTTCAAAATCGTCGGCACTTTTAGGTCGTGCGTCCTCCCCCTTGTTTTCCGTTTCGGCAATTTCCGTTTCGTTTACGGCGATTTCCGTTTTTTCTTGTTCGACGGCGGAATTTTCGCCGACAGCGTCGGTTGCCGTAACGGACCGTTCGGTAACGGACCGTTCGGTAACGGGCGTTTCGGTCGCTACGGGTTGAGCGATTTCAGCCCCGTTTTCTTCCGAAAGCGTTTCATTTACCTTGTCCACGACTTTTTCTTTAATCGTCGCGTTTTTAGTTTTGCGTCTGCCCGCCGTTTTCGCTTTACTCTTTTTGGTAACGGTGCACGTCCGCACGGGTATTTCGAGCATTTCGGCGTATTCGTAGTTATCTGCCATTTTTTATCTCCTTGTCCGTTTTTGTAATATGCTATGAGGAAAAAAGTAAAAATATTACCCCTTTTCCGAATAATTTTCGGCAACCCGAACATAATAAACTCGGAAGGAGAAAAAAAAATGGATTTTAAAAAAAGTAAAACTTATAAAAATCTTGCGCTCTCTTTCACCGCCGAGTGCATGGCGGGATTGAGGTATCAGATGATTGCCGACCTTGCCTTAAAGGAAAACCTTAAAACGCTTTCCGACGCGGTTAAGGAAATCGCAAAAAACGAAGTATGGCACGCAAAAGAAGAGATGAAACTTTTAAACTCGAAAGCCGGCGACGTAAACAATATAAATATTACAGGCGATTTTCCGTTCGTCGCGACGACTATCGAAAAATCTTTAAAGTCGGCGACAGAAGGCGAAAAACAAGAAGCCGTTTTTTACGAGCAGGCTTTTAAAGACGCCGAAAAAGAAGGTTATGCCGACGTTGCGGACAAGTTTCGTATGATACGCGAAATCGAATTGCACCATAGCGAAATCTTTGCCGAAATGCTTAAAAGTTACAAAAACGACGCTTTGTTTAAAAGCGAAGAGGAAAAAACCTACGTTTGCGCAAACTGCGGTTACTCTTGTACTTTAAAAGAAGCGTGGAAAAAATGCCCCGTGTGCGAAAGCGACAGGGGATTTGTGAAACTTTATTTCGGAAAATGATTTTGTTTTTTCACCCAAGGAGGAAAACGCAATGAAAAGAACTTCTAAAAAAACCACGGGTTGCGGTAAGAGAAGCGGTACAAAGAGTTGTAAATAATTTTTTGGGCTAAAAAACGCGACGGGCACGAATTATTCGCGCCCGTCGTCGTTTTATTCAAAATCTTTTTCTTTATAAATACCGCCGTTTCTTATTTCAAACCTTTTATGCGGTGTTTTGTACAAACCGCCGTCTATATGCGTTGCTGTAACGATGGTCTGTATACCGTTCGTAGCGGTGATAAGCCGTTTTTGTCTTTTTTTGTCGAGTTCGCTCATAACGTCGTCTAAAATGAGTATGGGTTTGTCTTTGAAAATATCTTCAAACACCCTTACTTCCGCCATTTTCATAGAAAGCGCGACCGTTCTTTGCTGTCCCTGACTGCCGTATACCTTTACGTCTTCTCCGTTAAGGTGTATTTTTATATCGTCCCTATGAGGTCCCGTACAGGTAAACCCGAGTCTCATATCGCGTTCTCTCGATAAGGTAAGTCCCTCTGAAAGTTTTTCTTCTATTTCGCTTTCCTCGCCCTTGTAACCGCTTTCCGCGGACAATTCCAGTATTTCTTTTCCCTCCGTCATATAAGAGTGAAACTCTTTTGCGTACGGCGCGAGTTTTTTCATAAAATCCGCCCTCGCCTTTATTATCTTCGCCCCGACGGAAGCAAGCGTTTTGTCCCACACGGGCAACGTATCTAAAACGGTGGCGTAATCTCTGTCTTTTAAAAGCGCGTTTCTCTGCTCTAATATTTTATTGTATTTCTGTAAAGCGTAAAAATAGTTTTTCGACTGCTCGGACAAAGAAATATTCAAAAACCTTCTTCTGTCTTCGGGACTTTCTTTTACGAGTTTCATTTCTCCCGGGTTAAAAAACACGGCGTTTATATTTCCCATAAGTTCACCGTATCTCGTAATTTTCGCGCCGTTTACGAAAACTGATTTTCTGTCCGCTTTCGTTACGTTTATCTTAACTTCCACTTCCCCGTACACACCTGACGCGGTACCGGTTACCAAACATTCCGTTTCGCCGTTCTTTATGAGTTGAACGTCTCTTCCGGCTCTCGGAGAATACCCCGTGCAAAGATAGAAAATCGCTTCCGCCGTGTTGGTTTTCCCCTGCGCGTTGCCTCCGTAAAGAACGTTAAGCCCTTTTCCGAAACAAAAAGTTTCGTCAACGAAGTTTCTGAAATTATGCAGTTTTAATTCTTTAATGTACATTTTTCACCGCAATTTTATTTTTTCTTTACAAACACTTTATTTTTCTTTCTTTTTTTGTTATAATAATACAACACGAATTATTAAAACTACTTTATAAGTATACCAAACGAAAAAATATTTTTCAAGAAAACGGGGTAAAAATAATGGAATCTTACGAAATTTTCTGGAATAACGTAAAAACGGTACTCGAAGCGAAAGTATCAAACCTCTCTTTTACGATGTACATATCTTTCTTAAAAGCGGTCGACGTTAAACGCGACAAACTTATACTTTGCTCTCAAAGCGAAACTTTTTCGCATAACATAAGTTCCGCTTTAAGCGAAAAAATCAGAGAGGCTATCATAGAACAGGGCACGCACATAAAAGACTTTGAAATAATAACCCCGTCGCAACTCGAAGATATTGCGACAGATTCCCCGTACGGCTCGGCAAACGAACCGCAAGGCATGCCCATAGATCCGAAGTTTACGCTTGAAAACTTTGTGGTAGGCTCTTCAAACGAATTCGCTTACGCCGCGGCGAAAGCCGTTTCGGAAGAACCGGGAGAAGCCTATAACCCCCTGTTTATTTACGGCGGAACGGGACTCGGCAAAACCCACCTTATGATGGCTATCGCAAACAAACTCAAAGCGACTAATCCGACGACCAACGTTATGTACGTTACTTGCGAAAAGTTTACCAACGACCTTGTGGAAATGGTTTCGCACGGCGCAAACCGCGGTCAGGAGTTCAGAAACCGTTACAGAAACGTCGACGTTCTTCTTATAGACGACATTCAGTTCATATCCAACAAGACGACCACGCAGACGGAGTTCTTTCACACGTTTAACGAACTCGTTATGCAAAGAAAACAAATCGTTCTCGTTTCCGACCGCCACCCGAGCGAAATAGCCCTTCTCGAAGACAGACTTCGCACGCGTTTCGAGGGCGGGTTGATAACGGAAATCCAACCGCCCGAAATAGAAACGCGTATCGCTATTTTAAAGCGTAAAGCGGACGAAAGAAAATGTATAATTCCTATGGACGTTCTTACTTACATAGCCGAAACGAGCGACAACGACGTCCGTACCCTCATAGGCAAACTCACAAACGTTATTTTCGCTTCCAAACTGCACGAAAAAGCGATAACAGTCGATTTCGTCAAAGAAGCGTTGAACGAAGTCGCCGATTCCGATCAGGAAGAAATAGAAGTAGACGATATAATCAAAACGGTTGCGGATTTTTATCACATAACCAAAGCCGACCTTATAGGCAAAAAGAAAAACAAAGAGTTTACCGAGCCGAGACAGATTTGCTGTTATCTCATAACGGATCTTATGAGTCTTCCCCTCGTTACCGTAGGAAAAATGCTCGGCGGAAGAGATCACACGACGGTCATCTATTCACGCGACAAAATTGCGGAACTTATTTCCGTCAATCCGAAGATCGCTACGGAAGTAAACGATCTTAAAAATATGATTTTAAAGAAATGACGACGTTTGACGAAGGACAATTCGACGCGGTCGTTATAGGCGCGGGGCACGCCGGTTGCGAAGCCTCGCTTGCTCTTGCGCGACTCGGTCTTAATACGGCGATGATTACGCTTAATCTCGACAGCATAGGTTTTATGCCCTGCAACCCGAGCATAGGCGGTACCGCAAAAGGTCAGTTGGTAAGGGAAATTGACGCTTTGGGCGGTGAAATGGGCGTTGTGGCGGATAAAGCGTGCATGCAAATACGTATGCTTAACCGGGGAAAAGGCACTGCGGTGCAGAGTTTACGCGGTCAGGAAGATAAAAATCTTTACCATACGGTTATGAAAGAAACTCTTGAAAACACCCCTAATCTCCGCATACTTCAAGGAGAAGTTACGAAGATTCTTGCCGATGACGGCAAAGTTTGCGGAGTGGAAACTTCTTTCGGCGGTAAAATAGACTGCAAAGCCGTTGTAGTTGCGACGGGCGTTTACCTTAACAGTTTTATTTTCGCGGGCGAATGGAAACAATTCAGCGGTCCCAACGGGTTTACTTCTTCCGTCAACGGTCTGACGGAAAGCCTTATCGATTTGGGATTTAAAATAAGAAGATTCAAAACGGGCACCCCCGCGAGAATAGACAGACGCACGATTGATTTTTCAAAATGCAGTATTCAGGAAGGCGAAACGGACGTTTACCCCTTTTCTTATTTAAGCGAAAGACTTCCCGAAAAACAAGAGCCTTGTTACCTCACCTACACAAACGAAAAAACTCACGAAATAATAAGAAAAAATCTCGACCGCTCGCCGTTGTATTCGGGAAAAGTTCACGGCATAGGTCCGAGATATTGCCCCTCTATCGAAGATAAAGTGGTAAGATTCGCGGATAAAGAAAGGCATCAGTTGTTTTTGGAGCCGGAAGGAAGAAATACCAACGAAATTTACGTTCAGGGGCTTTCCACCTCTCTTCCTCACGACGTGCAGAAAGAAATATACCACTCTATCGCGGGACTCGAACACTGCGAAATAATGAGATACGCTTACGCGATAGAATACGATTGCATAGACACGCTTGACGTTTTACCCACCCTTGAATTCAAAAAAGTAAGGGGTTTGTTCACCGCGGGACAGATTAACGGCACAAGCGGTTACGAAGAAGCGGGAGGACAAGGTCTTATCGCCGGTATAAACGCGTCTATGTATATCAAAGGAAAACCGCCCGTTATCTTAAAAAGAAACGAGGGCTATCTCGGCGTTCTTATAGACGATCTCGTAACCAAAGGCACAAACGAACCCTATCGAATGATGACTTCGAGAGCCGAACACCGCCTTACTTTAAGAGGCGACGATACGGATTTGCGGCTTACGCCCATTGCGATAAGCATAGGTCTTGCGAGCAAAGAACGCATAGCGGTTTTTGAAAAGAGAAAAGCCGACCTTAACCGCGCAAAGGAAGAATTGCAAACGCGACTTACCCCCAAACAGGCAAACGGGTTTATAACGGATCACGGCGGAAATCCTTTGAACGGCGGTATTACCTACGCGGAGATGATTAAACGCGGAATATCTATATTCGACGTAAAGAATTATTTCGACGCTTTTAAAGGAATAAGCAACGACGTTCTCGAAACGACCGAAACCACCGTTAAGTACGAGGGATATCTTAAAGCGGAACTCGAACAGATTGCGAAAGCGGAAAGACTCGAAAACCAACCCCTTCCCAAAGACTGCGATTATTCCAAAATAGACGGAATACGGTTAGAGGCAAGGCAAAAACTCGACAAAATACGCCCTCTCAACCTCGGTCAGGCTTCGAGAATAAGCGGAGTAAGCCCCGCGGACATAACAGTTTTAATGTTATTGATAAAAAACGGTAAAATCAGATGACAAATCAAAAATAATGTGTTATAATGTAATAGTTGAGTCAGCCATGCGGTTGCGGGGGCGGTTTTAACCGTCAATGAGGAAAGTCCGAGCATCACAGAGCAGAACGCCGGAGAAATCCCGGTGAAGGCGACTTTAAGGAAAGTGCAACAGAAAAGTACCGCAAACTTTGTTTGTAAGGTTGAAAAGGCGAGGTAAGAGCTCACCGTGCCTGCGGTAACGCAGACAGCAATGTAAACCCCGTTCGATGCAAGATTGGGAAACTTATATAATGTTGCTCGCAGATAAGTTTCGTTAAAATATCGCTTGAATCCGTCGGAGACGTCGGATCTAGATAAATAACCGCATAATACAGAACTCGGCTTATAGACTGGCTCAACTATTTTAATATTCATTGGGGTGTCGCCAAGCGGTAAGGCAACGGACTCTGACTCCGTCATTTCATAGGTTCGAATCCTATTACCCCAGCCAGAACGAATCGGTCTGCGTGATTTTCGCGGACCGATTTTTACTAGACGATAAAAATACACAGATATATCGAGTCAAATCGATTATGAACAATATAGAAAGACGAGATAAAGGAATGGCTTATATCTGCGACGACGACGTTATGAAAGAACTTAAAAAGTGCCGTTCTCTTCTACGCAAACTTAACGATACGCACTCGACGAACGTTAAAAAAATCACCCGTATAGCAAAGAAATTATTCGGTAAATCCGAAAACGTTTTTATCGAACCGCCTTTTTTCTGCGATTACGGATTTAACATCGAAACGGGCAAAAACTTTTACGCGAATTTCAATTGCACACTCCTAGACGTGGCAAAAATAAGGTTCGGAGATAACTGCATGCTCGGACCGAACGTTTCCGTTTACACGGCAGGGCACCCTCTGCACCCCGTTACGAGAAATTCTAAATACGAATACGGCAAAGAAGTTATAGTGGGCGACAACGTATGGATAGGCGGAAATTCCGTCGTTTGCCCGGGCGTTCGTATCGGAAACAACGTAGTTATCGGCGCGGGAAGCGTGGTTACGAAAGATATCCCCGATTATAGCGTTGCCGTCGGCAATCCGTGTAAAATAATACGGAAAATCACGGAAAACGACAGACGCAAATTGTTTAAAAACGAAGAAATAGACGAAGAAGCGTGGCAGAAAATACTCTGCAACGAATAAAGGAGAAAATTATGAAAAAAATTAACGACGCGAAAAATTACAATTTTGACGTAATAATACTTGCGGGACAATCCAACGCGCAGGGTAACGGCAGTTGCCCCGCCGAAAAAAAATATCACAACGACGACGTACTGGAACTCGACGAAAACAGTCTGACGTTATACGGATACGGTTCTCTCGACTACTCCTCCGAATGTGATTTTGAAATTAAATATGCCGAATACAGAAAAAACGATTTCAGAAGACTTGCCGACTTTTCCGAGTCCTTTGCGGATTGTTATATCGCAGACGGTCTTTTAAACGCGAACAGAAAAATCCTTATAGTGAAATCGGCTGTCGGGGGAACGGGCTTTTCTCTTTCGCAATGGGGCGTGGGAAACCCTCTTCATACAAGGCTTAAAGATATGATAAATTACGCGTTGTCTTTGAACCCGAACAATAAATTAAAGGCGTTTTTATGGCATCAGGGCGAACACGACGCTTACGAACAACCCGAACTCTCCACCACAGACCGCGAAAAGTTTTATTACGACTCTCTTAAAAAGACGATTGACGATATAAGAGAATCCTTTAACGTTCCCGACCTCCCCGTCGTTACCGGCGAAATGGTAAACGACTGGGCTGACAAAAACAAACAAAACACTTCCGTAATAGAAAACGCCACAAAACGCGTTTGCGCCGACGTTGGATTTGCCGGCACGGCAAGTAGCGACGGGTTACTTTCTAACGCGCAAACCATAGAAGGAAACCCCGACGACATTCATTTTTGCGCCGATTCGATAGAAGAGTTGGGAAAAAGATATTTCGCGATTTATAAAAACATTATATCGGCAAACAAATAAAAAATTAACTAACAATCGTTTATACGAACGTTTTATCGACAAAAAGCCGTCGGAGGGGGAAATTCCGACGGCTTTTTGCTTATTTATGG
Organism: uncultured Clostridia bacterium; assembly: GCA_934271725.1. Lineage (GTDB taxonomy): Bacteria > Bacillota > Clostridia > Christensenellales > Borkfalkiaceae > CAKQSC01. Next base: position 241 of record CAKQSC010000033.1, on the reverse strand, counting down.
GTCTGAACATAAGGCTGAATAAACCACTTTTTGCCCTTTGTTCTACGTGTGATCAGTTGCTTTTTCTTGCTTCTTTAAGGCTTTCGAGATAATCTTTTGCGACCTTTTCCGCTTCCGCAACCGCTTTTTCGAGTTCTGCCTTTTGTTTCGTCATTTTGTCGACAACGGCGTCCGCTCTCTTTTGCAATTCCGCAAGTTCCTCTTTACTTAAATCCGCATTTATCTTGTCAAGATATTCGTT
>CAKQSC010000032.1 GCA_934271725.1 uncultured Clostridia bacterium | reverse complement strand
GGGTGGCGCCTCCATAAAAACAACGCACTTATGCAAAGTGCGTTGTTTTTTTATTCGTTTGTGACTGTTTGAGTTCCCTCCTCGCTTTCTTCGATTTTCGTTTTAGTACCGAACACTACGTATTTTGAATAAACAAACTCCGTTACCATATTTATCAACATAGTTATCGCAAGAACGAGTATTTCGTTCCAACCTGCGTGTTTTACGGTAAACAGTTCAAGCACGTTGCCGTCCGTCAACCACGCGCCCCACAAAAGCGAAGCGGGCGTAAAAACGGCGTAATACCCTAAAACGAGCAATGCGACGAGCCATATTTTCTTTTTGATTTTAAAGGTAAACAGTCCGTTAAGCGTATAATTGTAAATCACCGAAAGAATAAGTCCTATAAGATACGCCAACCAGTAGTGCATTGACGTAAACCTGAATAAAAGCGTGCTTACGCCGAACTGTATTATACCCGCCCCGCACGAAAACGCGACGAACTTCAAAAATTGTATCAAGACCGTTTTAAAATATTTATTATCCATTTATCAAAAAGTAAGGGCAGTGTTTTCGCACTGCCCGTAAGTTTTTATTAAAATAGTTTTCCGCGAAATTACAGTTCCGCAAAATACTTAATGGTTCTTACCATCTGGCTTGTGTAAGAGTTTTCGTTATCATACCAGGAAACTACCTGTACCTGATAAGTATCGTCGTCGATTTTGCTTACCATAGTTTGAGTGGAATCGAACAACGAACCGTATCTCATACCGATTACGTCCGAAGAAACGATGGGATCCGCGTTATAGCCGAACGATTCGCTCGAAGCGGATTTCATAGCGTCGTTGATGCCGTCAACCGTAACGTCCTTACCCTTTACTACCGCCGTCAAAATCGTGGTAGAACCGGTAGGAACGGGAACTCTTTGAGCGGAACCGATAAGTTTGCCGTTAAGTTCGGGGATAACAAGACCGATAGCCTTTGCAGCGCCGGTGGAGTTGGGAACGATGTTTGCCGCGCCCGCTCTCGCTCTGCGAAGGTCGCCCTTTCTGTGAGGTCCGTCAAGAATCATCTGGTCGCCGGTGTAGGCGTGAATGGTGCTCATGATACCGGAAGCGATGGGAGCGTAATCGTTAAGAGCCTTTGCCATGGGAGCAAGACAGTTGGTCGTGCAGGAAGCCGCGGAAATAACCTGATCGTCCTTGGTCAACGTCTTTTCGTTTACGCTGTAAACGATGGTTTTAAGGTCTTTGCCTGCGGGAGCGGAAATTACTACTTTCTTTGCGCCCGCGTTGATGTGAGCCATAGATTTTTCTTTGGAGCAGTAGAAACCCGTACATTCGAGAACTACGTCTACTCCGATTGCGCCCCAAGGAAGATCCTGTGCCTTGGGCATTGCGTAAATGGTGATTTCCTTTCCGTCAACGGTGATGGAGCCGGGAACCTTTACGGTCTTTCCGTCCTCTTCGTAAACGGGTTCTTTGGAACTTACGGTATGAAGGTTTTCGCCTATCTTTCCGCAATAACCGCCTTGCGCGGTATCGTATTTGAGAAGATCCGCAAGCATTGCGGGGCTGGTCAAATCGTTGATTGCTACTACTTCGTATCCCTTAGCACCGAACATTTGTCTGAATGCTAAACGACCGATACGGCCGAAACCGTTAATTGCTACTCTTACGTTAGACATATTGAAATATCTCCTTATAAAAATATATTTTCAAACACTTACATTATATTATTTTTGCATTATGATGTCAAATATTTTACTTCAAGTTTTCGGGATTTAACGCTTTTAATTCGTCAAGAACGAATACGCCGTCTTTTCTTATGAGTTTATCGTCGAACCATATTTCGCCACCGCCGTATTCGGGCGTCATTATAAGAACTAAATCCCAGTGAATGGCGCTTTGATTGCCGTTTGAGCAATCTTCGTAACAACAGCCGGGCGTAAAGTGTATGGAACCCGCTATTTTTTCGTCGAACAAAATATCTCCCATAGGTTTGGTTACGTAAGGATTTACTCCGATAGCGAACTCGCCGACGTATCTAGCCCCCTCGTCCGTATCGAAAATTGCGTTTATTTTGTCCGTATAGTTGCCCGTAGCCTTGACTATTTTGCCGTCTTTGAATTCGAGCGAAACGTTTTCAAACTTAATTCCGTTTTCTATCGACGGAGCGTTATATGTAATTTTTCCGTTTACGCTGTTTTTCACGGGCGCGGAATATACTTCTCCGTCAGGAATATTGCATTGTCCCGAACATTTGACGCTACCTATGCCTTTGATTGAAAAAGTAAGGTCGGTATCTTTCGCTATAAGTCTTACCTTGTCCGTTTTATCCATCAACGCTTTAAGGCAATCCATCGCCTTATCCATTTTAGCGTAATCGAGATTGCACACGTTAAAGAAGTAGTCCTCGAACGCGTCGGTCGACATTCCGCAAAGTTGAGCCATTCCGGGATTAGGATATCTTAAAATCACCCATTTGGTTCCTTCGACTCTCAACTTGTGATGAACGGGATACGCATAATATTTGGATTCCAAAGCGGATTGTTCTTCGCCTATATCCGAAAGTTCGTAACTGTTATCGCCACCGCGTATTCCTATATAAGCGTCCATATCTTCCATACGGTAAGCGTCGTATTTTGCGCGGAGTTCCGTTCCCTCTTTCGTCGCTCCTTTAAGCAATTCTCTCGTAATTCTGTTGTCGAAAAGTTCTACGAAAGGATAACCGCCGACGGCGTAAACCTCTTTAATAAGCGCGTTTACGAGCATATAATCGACGCCTTTCGCTTCGATTAAAATCTTTTCGCCCTTTTTAAGCGATACCGAATAATTTATAAGATTTTTTGCCAAAGTTTCTATTCTGATGTCTTTCATAAGTATGCTCCTTTGTTGATTTTTTATAATTATACTACTTTTTAAAAAAAATTAAAAGTATTTAATGCGTCATTATTTACTCTTTTGTTTGCAAATCGAAAAGAAATGTTATATAATGTTTACAAATAAATTATTCGGAGGACTTATCATGCCATTGGTAACAACTAAAAAAATGTTTGAAAACGCATATAAGAACGGATATGCGATAGGCGCGTTCAACGTAAACAATATGGAAACGATTCAAGGTATCGTAAACGCAGGCGTTGCGCAAAACGCTCCGCTTATATTGCAGGTTTCTTCGGGCGCGAGAAAATACGCTAACCCCGTATACCTTAAAAATCTCGTTACGGCGGCGGTAGAAACGTCCGGACTTCCCATCGCTCTTCACCTCGACCACGGCGATTCTTTCGATTTGTGCAAGAGTTGTATCGACAACGGCTTTACTTCCGTTATGATAGACGCTTCCAAATATTCTTTTGAGGAAAACATTAAAATTACGAAACAAGTAGTCGAATACGCGCACGACAACGGCGTTGTGGTAGAAGCGGAACTCGGCAAACTCGCGGGCGTAGAAGACAAAGTTTGCGTTTCCGACGAAGACGCTCAATTTACCAACCCCGACGAAGTTTACGAATTTGCCACCAAAACGGGTATAGACTCCCTTGCGATAGCAATCGGAACAAGCCACGGCGCGTACAAGTTCAAACCCGGTCAGAAACCCAGACTCCGTTTCGACATTCTTGAAGAAGTCGCTAAAAAATTGCCCGGTTTCCCCATCGTATTGCACGGCGCGTCTTCCGTACCGCAAGACCTTGCGAAAATCATAAACGATAACGGCGGACAAATGCCGGACGCGATAGGTATTCCCGAAGAAATGCTTCGTAAAGCGTCTACTATGGCGGTTTGCAAAATAAACATCGACTCCGATTTACGTATGGCTTGCACGGCGGCTATAAGACAACATCTCGTTGACCACCCCGACCATTTCGATCCCCGTCAATATCTCGGCGACGCAAGAGTTGCCGTTCAGAAAATCGTAGAGCACAAACTCGTCGACGTGTTAGGTTGCGCGGGCAAAGCACCCGAATGTATGTAATTTTACCGCTATTTCAGTTTTGACAATATCTAACAACTAAAAGAAAGCCCCCGAATTCGATTTCCGAATTCGGGGGCTTTTAATAATATACAAATCAACTTGCCGTGCCGTCGCTACATACGACAATCACTTCGCCGTCTTTGTAATAACTGCCCTTTTTAATCGTATTCCATTCTTCGACAGTGCCGTTGTATTTTATCTCGTCAACACCGCCTATACCTGTGGAAATATTACGGAAAGCATAATCTCCTATTTCCGTAACCCCGCCCGGAATAATAATCTTGTGTATACTACCGGAGCAATAGAAAGCATAATCTCTTATTTTGTAACTACGACCGTTGTAGTCCGTTGGTAAAGTAAGTTCGGTTTCATTGCCGACGTAACCCAACAAATAGCAAGCGTATCCTAAATCGTAGAACAAATAACCGTTAACGTTTACTATCCCGCTCGAACCGCCTTTTTGAATTACCTGCGCATATTTTTTTATATCAGTGCTCATATATCTGTCATCATCGAGATCTATATTGCTGTTGTTTATTACCTCAAACAATCTGTAACAATTATGGAACGCCGACGTTCTTATGCTTGTCAAGGTAGTCGGTAAAGTGATACTTGTCAGACTATAACACCCTTCAAAAGCGTTTGCTTCTATTTCATTGACTCCTTCCGATATGTTTATATCCGTCAGACCTACACAACCGCAAAACGACTTATACCCTATCGAATAGACTTTTGAAGGAATAGTGATCCTTTGCAATTTTACACAGCCCTCAAAAGTGCAACCGCCCATTTTTTTCAGATATGCGGGGAGAGTTATTTCCGTAAGCGCGCTACATTTATAAAAAACATAATCTTCAAACGTATAAATATAGTCGTGCATATTAACTTCCGTCAACGACGTACAAAACGAAAACACGGATTTTTCGATTTTTTGAATCCCTTTACCGATAGTTACGCTCTTTAATTCGTAACAGCAATTAAACGCATAATATCCGATACTTTTAACATTGTCGGGAATCGTTATACTTGTCAATTTGCTTGTTTCAAAAGCATGCCCTCCTATGCTGTCAACGTATTCGGGAATGGTTATCTGAGTAAGTTGACTCGCTATAAGTTTTTTTATCTTACAAGTATTGGTAGTCGCCTCTATCTCATAAATAGACATTTCGTCTTTAATTTTAAATCTTGCCTGCAAATTGTGTTCCGGCATATACTTCCCGATGAACGGTTCGGAAGACATTAACTCGTTGCCTATGTACCAACCGACAAAATCACAGCCCCGATGAGCGAGCGCTCTTATTTCTATCTCGCAACCGTATTTTATCGTGGCGGGAGTTATCGCAAGAGTACCGTATTCGGGATTCATATTCTTTATAGTGAATCTTTGTCTGTTATAATACAATTTCAATACAAGTTGCCCGTTAGCGTCAATATTTCCGTCGGTTATGCTTTTGCCCGAATCCAACGTAAAAAAATCGTACGTTTTCTTTTCCGCCGAAACCTTTGTATCGGTTGTACCTTGCAATCTGACTCTTTCATACAGGTCATAATCGTCGTAATATGCGTTTTCGAGATAATATTCGACAAGATACGGAGTATCGGTATCAGCCGACCACGTCGCCGTTATCGTCGCGCTTTTTGAAGTCTTTTGAGAAAAATCGTAATTCCAACCATTAAACGTATATCCCGCTCTCGTGGTAATCGGTTCCGAAACTATTTCATCTTCTTCCGCAACTATTTTGTCTACTTCCGTTCCCCCGTTTGCGTTAAAAGTCAACGTGTAAACATTTTTACGTCTGACGGTTACTTCGTAAACCGTTCCGGGCTCGCCGTCCAACATTTCTATAACGTACACCTTATTATCGCCGATGACAAGCGGTATTTCTTTTGTCGCAATCGGCTGAGTGCCGTAACTGTCGGACGACACTACGAACTTCATACGCCCTTCCGTCCGTATTTCTTCTATAAACGAAAATGTTTTTGTTTTATTACTTACTTTGCCGTATACTTTGTTACCGTTTACGGCAAGCGTTTTAAACGCCAACGAACTTTTAAGCATGGAATTTTCGTCCGTCTTTACGTCCGTTTCGGTACAACCATCGTGATCACAGCGAGCGGTTTTCGTTCCGTCACGCTCGTAAGTAGCGTTGCCGTCCGGAATATAATTAGTGAAACTGTGTCCGAGTTTCGTATTTTCGTCCGTCTTTACGTCCGTTTCGTTACAACCGTTCCTGTCGCACCGCGCGGTTTTCGTTCCGTCTTTGACACACGTGGCATTGTTATCCGGAACGTAATTTGTAAAACTGTGCCCTAACGGCGAGCCGGACTCAAATGTTTCGCTCCCTTTTTCTCCGCACTTGCACGAATAATAATAAGTCGCTTTGACATTGCAATCGGCTTCCGAGCATAAATACTCGTTTGCCGTATTGCGAACGTCGAAAACGTGTTCGTGTGTCTTTTGTCCGCAAGCGGTTAAACCCAAAACAGACAATAACAGCACGAAAATCAACAGTAAAATTTTCCTCATCTTTTCTCTCCTTATGAAAATTATTTTTATACCCGAAGTGAACAACACTCTTGATTTTTAAAATATTTATTTCTACATTTTACAAACAGGAAGGAAAGAGTATGATTTATCCTTAATACGACTGCATTTTCGCATGCGCTTAAAGTAATAAAAAATACCGCCCCCGAACGAGAACGGTACCGCAATAATGTACTTTTCCCGTTTAGTGCGATATAATTTATAAAAATCAATACACAGATGGATTTTTAATACAACGAAAAAACGTACACTCCTGCCAGAAGCATACCAACGTGTATCGATTAAATTATATCGCAATCGTATTCTATCACATTTAATACAAAAAGTCAACGACGGCAATATATATTTTATAAGAACACCCCGTTGCGTTTCGCAACGGGGTGAAAATCGTTATAATATTTTTATTAAAACAAACCTGTTATTTTACCGTTTTCGTCAACGTCTATGTTTTCCGCCGCGGGCACTTTGGGAAGCCCCGGCATCGTCATTATATTTCCCGTAAGAACGACTACAAAGCCCGCCCCCGCGGATACTTTTACCGAACGGACGGTTACCTTAAAGCCCGTTGGCGCGCCCGTCTTTTTCATATCGTCGGAAAAACTGTACTGCGTTTTCGCAATACAAACGGGTAATTTGCCGAATCCCGATTTTTCAAGGTTTTCTATTTCTTTTTCGGCGGTTTCGGTAAAATCCGTTCCGTCTCCGCGATACACTTTTTTAACTACGGCGTTTATCTTTTCCTTAATAGACAAATCATCGCTGTAAGCGAATTGCAAATCGGATTTTTCGTTGCAAAGTTTAACAACCTCTTTTGCGAGTTCTTTTCCGCCCTCTCCGCCTTTCGCCCATACGTCGGACAAAACAACCTCGACGCCGAGTTTTTTACACTCCCTTATAACCTCGTTAATTTCCGCTTCCGTATCGGTCGGGAACTTATTCACCGCAACGACGGACGGCAAACCGTAAACGTCTTTAATATTCGAAATATGTCGCAACAGATTCGGCATACCCTCTTTCAACGCGGTTAAGTTTTCCGTAGCCAAATCCGTTTTGGGAACGCCACCGTGCATTTTAAGCGCGCGAACGGTTGCCACTATCACCACGCAAGACGGTTTTAAGTTTGCGAGCCTGCATTTTATGTCCAAAAACTTTTCCGCTCCCAAATCCGCGCCGAAACCCGCTTCCGTAATAGTATAGTCGGCAAGTTTCATTGCCGTTTTCGTAGCGATTACCGAATTGCAACCGTGCGCGATATTCGCAAACGGTCCGCCGTGAATGATTGCCGGCGTACCTTCGAGCGTCTGAACGAGGTTCGGTTTTACGGCTTCTACAAGCAACGCCGTCATCGCTCCGTCCGCTTTGAGATCTTTCGCCGTAACGGGGTTGCCGTCAATATCGTAAGCGACTATAATTCTGCCAAGCCGTGTCTTTAAGTCGGCAACGTCTTTCGCGAGGCAAAATACCGCCATTACTTCCGAAGCGACGGTTATGTCGTAGCCGTCTTTTCTTTCAACGCCGTTCTTTTCACCGCCCTGCCCGTCCGTTATAAAACGCAACTGACGGTCGTTCATATCGACGCATCTTTTCCAGGTAATTCTGTCAATGTCTATCTTTAAAGCGTTACCTTGAAAGATATGATTATCGAGCATTGCGGAAAGCAGGTTGTTTGCCGAGCCTATCGCGTGAAAATCGCCCGTAAAATGAAGATTTATATCTTCCATAGGAGCAACCTGCGCGTAACCTCCGCCCGTAGCACCGCCTTTTATGCCGAACACCGGTCCCAGCGAAGGTTCTCTCAACGCGACAATCGCATCGTAACCGCATTTTCTCATTCCGTCGGCAAGACCTATCGTCGTGGTCGTTTTTCCCTCGCCCGCAGGCGTCGGCGTAATTGCCGTAACAAGCACGAGTTTACCCGCCTTGTCCGTTTTCCTGTCTTTGATATCGAGCGACAACTTCGCCTTATATCTGCCGTACTGCTCGTAATCGTTTTCGGAAAGTCCTAATCTTTCGGCAATTTCCGCAATCGGTTTCAATTCGACCGAATTCGCAATTTCGATATCGGTTTTCATACCTTTCCTCCGTCGTTAAATATATTTTGCAAGTAATTCCGCAAGTTTCTCTTTTTTGGTGTAACCTACGTTTTCTTCCTTTACTTCTCCGCCGACTATTATCATTATAGTAGGAATCGCCTGTACTTTCAATGCAACCGCAAGCTGTTCGCACTCGTCTACGTTTACCTTACCGAACACAGCCTTATCGCCGTATTCTTCCGCCAACTCGTCGAAAACGGGAGATTGCATTTTGCACGGTCCGCACCAGACCGCCCAAAAGTCTACTACCACGGGCTTATCCGCGCCGTTTACCGTACTTTCAAAGTTTTCGTTAGTAAAATCTATTATTTCAGCCATTTTATTCACCTCAATCAAAATAATCGGTAAGTTCGTCAAGTTTAACTTCCGTCTGAACGCCGTCCGACATACGTTTTACGTTTACTTTTCCGCTTTCGATTTCTCCGCTACCGATAACGACAACGTTTCTCGCCCCTATCTTATCGGCATATTTAAACTGCGCCTTTATGCTTCTTTGCATGTGATCGAGTTCCGTTTTAACGCCTTTTTCTCTCAACGTCTGTGCTATTTTAAGCGCGACGGGATATTGTTCCTCGCCCATAGGCGCGATATAAACGTCCGTTACGTTATCGTCGGAAAGAGTAACGCCGGTAGAATCCATAAGCAAGAGAAGTCTTTCTATACCGAGAGCGAAACCTACGCCCTGAACTTTGCCACCGCCCATTTCCTCGATAAGTCCGTCGTATCTTCCGCCACCGCACACGGTGCTTTGCGCCCCGATAGAGGTCGAAACGAACTCGAACACGGTTTTGGTATAATAATCGAGTCCTCGAACGATATTAGGATCTATTTTATATTCTACTCCGCACGAATCGAGCAAAGTTTTGACTTTCTCAAAGTGAGATTTACAGTCGTCGCAAAGATAATCCAACATCCTGGGCGCGTCTTTGCAGATTTCTTTGCATTTTTCCTCTTTGCAATCGAGTATTCTTAAAGGATTCTTATCGAAACGTTCTCTGCAAGTATCGCACATTTCGTCAAGATGCGGTCTTAAATAATCTTTAAGCGCGTCGTTATAAGTTTTTCGACATTCCTTGCAACCTATGCTGTTTATATTGAGTTCGAGCGAATGTATTCCGAGTTTGTCGAAAAGCGTTTTTACGAACAAAATGACTTCCGCATCCGTATCGGGAGTAGACGAACCCAACACTTCGACGCCGAACTGATGAAACTCTCTCAATCTGCCCGCCTGCGGATTTTCGTATCTGAAACAGGGCGTTATATAGAACAGTTTTTTAGGAAGAGCGTCCGACTGCATGCCGTTTTCTATAAACGAACGGGCAACCCCCGCCGTTCCTTCCGGCTTTAAGGTTACGGATCTGTCGCCTTTGTCTTTAAAGGTATACATTTCCTTGTTCACGACGTCGGTTGTGTTGCCTATTCCGCGCAAAAACACTTCCGTATGCTCGAACACAGGCGTTCTTATTTCTTTAAATCCGTATACGATAGCAAGTTCTCTCGCCGTCTTTTCGATATATTGCCATTTATAACTGTCGTTTGGAAGAACGTCTTTCGTTCCTTTCGGTTTAATAAGCATTATAAACCCCTTATAAAATGTATTTTCTTAAATCTTTGGAAGCAAATTGTTTGCCGAATTTGTTCATTACGAACTCTTCGTCGACGACGACTTTTTCAAGCGTTTCGCCGTCGGCGTTAAAGGAAACGTCCTCTATCAACTCTTCCATAACCGTGTGAAGTCTTCTCGCGCCGATGTCTTCCGCCGTAGCGTTTAAGTTTTCGGCGATTTCCGCCATTTTTTCTATCGCGCCCTCGGTAAAAGACAAATCCACGTTATCTACGCCGAGAAGTATTTCGTACTGCTTTGTTATAGCGTTTTCGGGCGTCGTCAGAATCTTGACGAAATCTTCTTTCGTAAGCGAATCGAGTTCTACGAGAATAGGGAATCTCCCTTGAAGTTCGGGTATAAGGTCGGACACCTTGCTTACGTGGAAGGCACCCGCCGCTATAAACAGTATATAATCCGTTTTTATAGGTCCGTATTTGGTCATAACGGTGCAACCCTCTACAATCGGCAAAATATCACGCTGAACGCCCTCTCTCGATACGTCCGCTCCGCTCGCGTTGCCTTTGCCCGCTATTTTATCCATTTCGTCGATGAAGATTATGCCTTCCTGCTCCGCTCTTTTAATCGCTTCCGCATTGACGGCGTCGTCGTCGATAAGTTTGTCCGCCTCTTCCGCAAGAAGCATATTCATAGCCTCTTTTACGGTGATTTTTCTCTTTTTGGTTTTCTTGGGGAACATATCGCCGAAAATATTGCCTATGCTTATCTCCGCTCCGCCCGGAACCAACTCCATGGGCTTGGGAACGTCTTTTACTTCTATTTCGATTATTTCTTTGTCGAAATAACCTTTTCTCAGATTTTCGAGAAGCTGT
>CAKQSC010000031.1 GCA_934271725.1 uncultured Clostridia bacterium | reverse complement strand
GTCTTTGTATACCGTGTACGATTTGTCGCTTTCGAGGGGCAAAAAGGGCGTCGGAAAGAAAAAAGGCGGAAATAAATAAAAAAATGTTGAATATTTTACGAAAAGGTCTAGACAAATCGACATTTTTATGCTATACTACACGAAATGTAAAACACGATTATAACGGCATAGTATGTTATATGATAAAAAAGAGAAAAGAAGGTGACGAATATGGAAAGAATAGGCATCATTGATTTGGGATCGAACACCGCAAGACTCGTTATCGCGGAAATGGTCGAGGGAGGACATTTTCAGGTAATAGACGAACTTAAAAGAAGTACGAGAATAGGCGAGGGAATGCAGAAAGACGGCTTTATAAAAGCGCAGAGGGCGCAGGACACCATCGCCACGTTGAAAATGTATAAAAGACTTTGCGACGCTTCGGGGGCGGAAAGAATAATAGCGGTCGCTACGGCTGCCGTTCGTCGCGCGAAAAACCAAAGGAGTTTCCTCGACGAGGTTTTTGCGACTACGGGCATAAAGTTCAAAGTTCTTTCGGCGGAGGACGAAGCGACGCTCGTATACAGAGGCGTTATAAACTCGATGGATATTCCCAAAGGAATAATATTCGAGATAGGCGGAGGTTCGACTAAAATAGTTTACTACAACAGAAGAAATCTTCTGAATCAGGAAACGCTTCCTTTCGGCGCGGTAAACTTAAAAGAAATGTTCTCGGGCGAGGGGCTTTCTCCCGAAGAGCAGACAAAGAAAGTTGAAGAGTTCTTTACGGCGGAACTTTCCAAAATAGAATGGCTTAAATCGGTCGATCCGGAAGTACAACTCATCGGCGTCGGCGGTTCGATAAGAAACCTTGCGAGAATCGTCAAGATAATGAGAAAGTATCCTCTTCATCAACTGCACGATTTCGTCGTGACGGGGGACAGTTTCGACCATGCGTACAACCTTATAAAGAGCCTCGATATAGACAAAACCAAAAAACTCAAAGGCATTTCCAGCGGTCGTGCGGACGTATTGTCAAGCGCGTTTGCGGCGGTCAAGGCGTTTAAAGATTATATGAGCCTCGACGACATAAACGTTTCCACGTGCGGACTGAGAGAGGGCATTATGTTCAATTACGCAATGCCGTCTACGGTAGACAAGCCCGTTTCGGATTGTCTCGGTTACAGTCTCGACGCGTTGCTTAAAATATACAATCAGGACGAAAGTCACGTAAATCAGGTGGTAAACCTTTCCGTTCAGTTATTCAAACAGTTAAGGGTTCTCCATAAGTTCCCGAGACAATATTTAAAGATACTTAAAGTGGCGGCGACCTTGCACGCGATAGGCAAAAACATAAAGTTTTACAGTTATCAGATGCACAGTTGGTATATGATACTCAACGCGAATCTTTACGGAATAAGCCATAGAGACATAGTGCTTGCCGCGTTTACGGTGGCTCTTCACAAAACGGAAGATATTTCTCTTGCGGAATGGGCTAAATACAGAGATTTGGTTTCGGACGACGACCTCGACACGGTAAGAAAACTCGGTTTGATGCTTCGCCTTGCGGACAGCCTTGACAGAACGAAAGCGGGGCTTGTGGTAAACGTAAATTGCGACATACTCGGCGATTCCGTTATAATGAAAGCGGAAGTAACGGGAGACGCGACTCTCGAAATAAGCGACGCTATGGACGCCGCGCCCGATTTCAGAAAAGTGTTCAAAAAGAACCTCGAAATACTTTGATATTTTACGTGCCGGCACTCGTGTCGGCACGATTCGGATAGAGATATGATTATACTTGCAAGCAATTCGCCGAGGCGGAAAGATATTTTAAAAGAGATAATATCCGATTTTGAAATAATCCCGTCAAATGCGGACGAACGGGTGGAAAAAGGCTTGTCGGCGGGCGAAACGGTTAAAAAAATCGCTTTAAAGAAAGCGGAGGCGGTTTATAAAACGCATAAAAAGGACACCGTCATCGGCGCGGATACCGTGGTTTACTTTAACGGCGAGATTCTGGGCAAGCCGAAAGACGAACATGACGCAGTGAGAATGTTATCTCTTCTTTCGGGAAACACGCACGAGGTGTATACGGGCGTTGCGGTGATAGACGAAAAGGAAACGACGAACGAGTTCGTGAAAACGGAAGTTGCGTTCAACGAACTTTCGCCCGAGTTTATAAAAAGTTACGTAAAAAGCGGTATTCCTATGGACAAAGCGGGCGCGTACGGCATACAAAGCGGGTACGACGTGGTTAAAAGTTATTCGGGAAGTTACACGAATATCGTGGGGTTACCCAAAGAAAAGATAACGGAAATACTTAAAAGAAGGGGCTTTTCTATATGTCAAAAATAAGTCTGGCGATAGATTTCGGGTCGTCCGAAACGGTAATTTACGTCATAGGTAGCGGTATAGTTTTAAGCGAGCCTACCGTACTTGCCGTCGGCAACGACAAATACAGAGAAATAAAAGCGTTCGGCGCGGAAGCGAAAAGGCTTGTCGGCAAGACGGCGGAGAATACGAAAGTCGTTTTCCCCGTGTTTCACGGCGATATAGTAAACGAAGTTTTCGCAAAAGAATTGCTTAAATACTTTTTCGACAAGATAGAAATAAGAAAATACGACAACGTTCAGGCGATTTTTTCCGTTCCGACGGGGATAGACGTAGATATGTTGCGCAAATATAAAAAACTTGCCACGGGCGTAGGCATAAACAAAGTATCTTTTGTGGAAGCACCCGTTTTAAGCGCAGTGGGACAGCAGATACCTCTTACCGACTACACGCCGTATTTCATAGTGGATATGGGCGGTGGCACGACGAATATCGCGGCGGTTTCTCTCGACGGAATCATTGCGGGGCTGTCGATGAATATAGGCGGTTCGGACATAGACGCCGGCATAATGGACTACGTTGCGGAACAATACAATTTGCAGATAGGCAGACTTACGGCGGAAAAGATAAAGATTTCCATTGCGAGCCTTTTAAGAAAGGACGTGTCGCAGGCTCTCGTCAACGGCAGAGACATATCGACGGGCAGACCCCGTTCGTTGAATCTTCTTGCGCCCGACATACTCACGCCCGTCAAGTCGTATTTCGACAAGGTGGCGGAGTTCGTTACGGCGGTTTTGTCAAAATTACCGGCGGAGGTTTCGGCGGAGATACGCCATTCGGGAATATATTTGTCGGGCGGACTCAGCAAAATCGCCGGCATAGAAGAGTATTACGAGCAGAAGTTTGCAATGAAAGTAAACGTTTGCGAGAACCCCGAAACGGCAATCGTTTTAGGCGGAGGAATGGTTCTCGGCAACAAAGAACTCGTAAACAGATTAAAAGTCAACCTCGACTGATTATTGTTAAACCAACCGCCCGTTGCGGAAATCTTCCGCAACGGGCGGTTATAATTTTCGATACGAATCGGCAGAGCCGTATTGACAACCGAACTTATCGGTGATACAATAAAAACAAGAAACGGCAATGCCGAATAATATGAATAATTATGCGTATAACGGTATTTTTATGCGGTATAATTACGATTTTATAAAAAATCAACGATATTCGGCACGGATTTATATAAAAATATTCAAATGAATATTGACAAAAGCATAACATATAGTATAATCTACTTGTATGTAGTAAACATATATGGTCTTGAAAAGTGTCGGAGGGGTAAAAAATGAAAAAAAGAAACAAATTATTTTCATTGTTGTTTGTGGCGATACTCGTTTGCGCGTGCGTATTTCCTATGCTGTTTGCTTTCGATTGTCCTTCTATAAATGAGAATGATCCGGACGCAAGATCGTTTTTTTACATTGAAAATCATGTAAGATACGTTTGTGTAAAAGAAAATAAAACGGCATACGTTAAAGGTATATATTGCAGGATCCTCGATAAAAATAAGGGAGAGTACGTTGAGCCTGATTATAATGACGTGGAAGTCGTTGTAATACCTGGAACGATCAAAAACGGTGAATATAAAGTTGTCGGATTGTGTGAAGAAGATGGCACAACGGTACTCGGGAATCAATATGTAACTTCAAGTTTAGCGCCGACGTCATGGATGAATATAAAAAAAGTATATTTGCCGTATACTATTGAAAGAACGTATTACGAAATGGCGTTTGAAGCAAAGGAACCTGCTAATTACGACGGCAGATTGCAGGTTATATTGCCGAGCATAGATGCGGTGAGCGGTTCACTTGACAAGTTTAAGCATTTTTATTTTAACGGACATAACAATTCTTCGTTAAAGGATGCTGAAAAATATATTTTAGCGATTACACCGCAGAAACATTACGATATGGTAGAGGAAGAACAAAATGCATGGCTGAAAAAAAATCTGGATTACCCGTCCGATTATTTCGTCAGAAACCTTGTAACGCCTAACTACGTGTTCAATTTCAATTACGAGGGCGCGCCGAACGAGGGAATATACTGGATAGACCTTATACAAGACGAAAACACGGTATTCGTGTTACCTACAAATCCGACGAGAGAGGGTTATACTTTCGGGGGTTGGTATACGGAAGAAGATTGCATAACCGAATGGGACGGCAAAATGACGCCTGCTACGGAAGTAAAGAATATGTACGCCAAATGGGTGCCCGTAGAAACGGAACAACCGACAGAAAGCGAAGAAACGGTTAAATAAAAAAAAAATAAACGATACGCGCCCCGCTCGGATTTTCCCGAGCGGGGCGTTTTTTTATAGATAACGTATCGTTGCAAAAGTCGGCGTAATCGTCGTGGCGTAAACCGCTTTTTACGATAAAAAAGGACAAATAAGAAACGCGGGCAACGAAAGTTGCCCGCGCGTCTTACGCCAAAGACGTATAAATAAGGTTTGCTTTTTCTTTGACTTTTTCTTTGAGCGATTGCGGTTTTTCGACCTTTATTTCGCCACAGAAAGAAAGTATTTTAGAAACGAGGCTGTCCTCTATCGGAAGTTTTGCTTTTGCGTAAATAACGCCTTTTTCGTCCTCTGAAACGGAAGATATGCCAAGCCATTCTTCAACGTCCGACCGCGCGCTTTTGTCGACAATAAACTCGACCTCTTCCGAATCTTTGTTGTCGAACCAAAGGCTGAAATCGAGGTTTGTAGCGTCGAAATCTTTTTTATCGAAAGTTTCCCCCGTAACGCTCGCTTCGGCTATTCTGCTGACTTTAAACAGCCTGAAATCTTTGCGCAGTCTGCAATAAGCGTAAACGTACCACACGCCTTGTTTGAACAGTACGAGATACGGTTCTATAAGTCGTACCGTTTTTTCGCCGTTTCTGTCGTGATAATCGAGGGAGAGCACCTTTTTGTTTTCTATGGCGTTTTCGACGAGTTTTAACTTTTCGTTCGCGCTACCGACTTTTCCCCATTCGCCCTCGTCTATAACGAGATTGCCCGACTTGAAGTTGAGCGTGCCTTCGCTTTTTTTGTTTACCGATTTTAATTTTCTTATCGCGCTTTCAAGCGTTTGAGAGCCGAGTTGATTGCAAATGGATTCCAAAGCGGAAAGAGAGACGTCAAACTCTTCTTTCGTCATAAACGATACGGGCAGTACGTAAGTATCCATAAGTTTAAACCCGCCGTTTCTGCCTCTTATGCTCATAACGGGTATTCCCGCAAGGCTTAACGTGTCCATATACCTTAAAACCGTTCTCGGGGATATTTCGTACTTGTCTGCGAGTTCTTTCGTCGTAACCCGACCTGCCGACAATACGTAGAACAAAATCTTAATCAATAACTCATATTTCATATTTTACCGCCGTATATTAAAATATATTTTTCATTATTTTAATATATATGACAGATTATGTCAAGTATTATGCCGTAAAATAGGCGTGTAAAAAGGAGATAAGATGTTATTATTGAGTTTAAGCGACAGAGAAAGTTTAAAAACGGACGCCGTTAAGTGGCTGAACGGCATTGAGGGTATAAACACGGCGGAAAGAAATCGCACGTTAAAAGAGAGTTTTGTTCCCGTCGGAGAAAGAGTATACGACGGTAACGAAAAAGTAAAAGCAGACGTCGCGCGGGCGAACGAAAGAAATTTTTGTTGCCGTTCGCGTACGGAGGCTTATTACGTCGCGGACAAGCGTTGCTTTTCGTTTGACGAAACTTTCGGCGAAAAGGTTACGCGCTTATCGACGGGCAAGCGGTTTAAAGCAAGCGGAATAGCCGTACACGGCGGTAATGGTTTTTCGGAGAGAAAAATAACGCCCGTTACGGTTTCGCGTATTTTTTAAGTATTGCGGTTATTTCGTCGTTTCCGCATTTTACGTCCGTTTGCGTTTCGAGGTTGCGTTTAAAGTTGAATCTGTTGGTATAAAGCCCCATAACGGCGGTAGACAGAGATTCGGGGGTAAGGTTTTCCTCGTAAAGAACGTCGCATAAACCGCGTCTGTAAAGGTATTCGGCGTTTTGTATCTGATCTCCTCTCGAACGACCTTTGGGCAAAGGAACGTAGACCGCGGGTATTTTTTTAAGGGTGAGTTCGACCGCGCTGTTCGCACCGCATCTCGAAAGGGCTACGTCCGTCGAATTGAATACGGCCGTCATATTGTCGGTAAAATCAATCGCCTTGTAGCCGTAGTCGCGAGAGAGGGGTTTGCGACCTTTTCCCGTAATGTGAATTACGTTGAACACGGGCAGTACGTTTTGCAACGCCTCGCCGAGAACGAAATTGATTTTTTCCGAACCGCTACTTCCGCCCGTAACCAACAGTACGGGCTTTTTATTACCGAAAAAATCCGTTTTCGTCGTGTCGGTAAACAATTCCTTTCTTACGGGCGAACCTACGAACATACCGTTTTTAAATTTTTTTGCCGTTTGCGGAAACGCCGTAAGTACGGCTTGCGCTCCGCCGGCGGACAGTCTGTTGGCAAGCCCCGCCGTCAGGTCGGATTCGTGTACGAAATAAGGGATTTTGAGTTTTTTGCACGCAAGGCACACGGGCAGAGAAACGTAACCGCCTTTCGAGAAAACCACGTCCGGTTTTAAAGAGGATAAAATCTTTTTTGCTTCCGATATGCCTTTGGGAAGTTTGTACGGGAGAGAAAGGTTTTTAATAAACGACGAGCGGACGAGTTTACATACGGTTACGGGGAAATAATCGATGTTCGTTTTTTTGACGATTTCCTTTTCGATGCCGTCGTAAGAACCTATATAATATATCTCGTCGAAACGGTCTTTAAGTTGACTTATAAGGGCTACGTTGGGAATACAATGCCCCGCCGTTCCTCCGCCCGTAAGAACAATGCTACTCATAGTAAAAGTATATGCAAAAGCGCAAAAAAAATCCTTACCGAAAAGTATCGGTAAGGATTTTGATTTTTATAGTTCGGTGAAACTATTATTCGTTCGTTTTGTCGCCGTCGTCGGTAACGATTGTTTCGTCGGCGTTATTCGTTTCGCCTGTTACTTCCGCGATTTCTTCTTCCGTTTCTTTCGCGTCGTCGTCAAAGTTCTGAACGTCGCCGTAGGTGTATTCTTCCGTTTCGGGTTCTTCTTCGACGGGAGTTTCGTTATCGTCCGCGTCTTTGTCGTCGGTAACTACGGGTTTGTCGTTCTTTGCTTTCGCTTCTTTCAAAGCGTGCGCTCTGCTGTGAATGTTGTAAGACTGAACGGCACCGCTCTTTTTCGCTTTTTTCTTCTTAACGATTTTCTTAACGAGAATATAAACGATAACAACTACTATAAGAACTGCGAGAAGGATAGAGGAGAAAGACAACCAGAAAGTAGCTGAGTCGACTTTCTTTTTATCGCCGTCCGTCGTCGTGTCGTCGTCGGAGCCGTCGTCCGAATCGTCTTTTGCCGAGGGATCGTTTTCTACGGGAGCGATGGTGTCGTATCTTGCGATAAGCGTATCGCCGTCATTAAGATATACGACGCTCGGATCGTAAGAAATCTTGTCGTCCGTTTTAGCCGTTTTGTTGTAGTCGATTTCGTACTTGTTGAGTTCCTGCGTGTATCTCGCGTAATTGTCGGGATAAGACGAGGGGTTGCTTATGTCGATAGCGTTGTTTGCTTCAAATTCGTCCGTTATAGCGGTTATGTCCGAAAGAGAGGAAGAGGTAACGGTTACGGAATTAAAGAATACGTAGCCCGTAGATTTAACGGAACCGTCTCTCGAACCGTTCCACAGTTCTACTCTGAAATCATAACCCGCCTTGCCTGCGGAAAGATAGATGTCTACCGTTTTGAAATCGCCGTCTTCCGAAGAAGTGTCGGTTACCGTCATAACGACGTCTTGTTGAAGTTTTGCGTCAAGGTTTGCTTTGAAGTCTTTTGCGTTGAGAACCGTTTCACCGCTCGCCTTGTCCGTTTTAACTATATAGATATACGCCTTCGCGTCGCCGGATACTTTAACCTGAACGGAAACTTTAACGAAAGAGGACGCTTCTACTTTTGTACTGCTCGAAGAGAAGTAATAGCCGAAGTTGGTCGCTTCTTTGTTGTTAATCATAATCGGCTGATATTCGGTGTCCGCATCTCTTCCCGCAAAGAGGGGAGCGAGGTTTGCGTCCGCATAGCCGGCGAGGTATTTGGTATTGATAACGCCGTTTGTTACTTTCGCGTCGGACGCGCCGTAGAGATAATCGCCGTTTCCGTCGGGAATCATAGAGTAAAGACCTCTTGCTTTAACCGCGCCGGTCTTAATGTCGTCCGCTTCCGTATATACGGGGTTAAAGGAATAAGTCGTATCGTCGTCGGAGGGATCCTTGTAATCGCTCGATTTGGGAGCGATAAGGCTTACGCTCGCGTTCGTGTCGCCCGTGAAGGAAGCAACCATTGCGTACGCTTCCGTATTGTTGTCGTCCGCGTCTTTAATGCTTCCCGTAACTTCTTCAAAGTGAGAGATGTAAACGGTGCCCGTCGGGTTAGCGAGTTTGTCCGAAATGTTGTCGGGATCGGTGGAACCTATAATCGCTTTAAGCATAAAGGATCTGTCGTCCGCGCCCGCTTCTTTATAATTGTTTTTTATGAGAACGGAATATTTCACCCAGTCGCCGTAAAGGTCGTCGTCCGTTTTTTCCGTTCTTATGTTAGTGAAACTCTTGTTGTTGATAAAGTCTTTTTCTTCACAACCGTCCGTACCTCTGTCTTCGACGAATACGTTTACGCCCGTAGCGGTAAGGTTAAGTTTCGTTTTAACGTAGAACGAAACGTAATAGAAGCCGTTAGCGGGTACCTTTTTGGTAAGAAGGTTTACCGTTTTAGCCGTTCCGTCGAGATTTACCGTATAGCCCGTAGAACTTGCGAGAGGCGAGTTTGCGGGAAGAGAGGGATCCGCAATTTCGGAAACGTCGTAATCGGAAAGGTCTATCGCCGTATGCGTCGCAACGTCGAAATCGAACTTAACCGACTTTGCGGTCTGATCGAGGTCTATCGTTTTGTCGGAAGCGGTCGCGAGATAAGAAGATTTTTTCGTTTCGGTAACTACCGCGCCGTTATAATCTTCTTCCGTGATTTCTTCGTACGTTACGTCGTCGAAGAACGCCTGACCTTCAACGTATTCCTGTTCGTAAGCGCTACCGCCGTTGGGATAACCCAAACCTAAAACGACTTTCAGCGTTACGGGCAAAGAATCACTGCCTTTAACGTGTATAACGTAATTCGTCCATTCGCCGTTCGTGTTTATGTTTTTAATTCTCAACTGATCCTGCGTTACGCCGTTAAGAGTGTTGGTAACGTTTATGTTCGCTCCGAAATCCGCGCCGTCCGATCTCGATTTAAGATCTACGGTTTTAACCCATACGGATATTTTTCCGTAAGTATTCGCTTTGAGTTCGACGGAGGACGAAGAAGTAAACTTCTGCGCGGTACCTTTCTTTTCGGTCGCGTTGAAGTTGTAAATCATAAGGATTTTTTTGTCGGTTTCTTTCGCGCCGTCGTGAACGCCGGGGTTAGGATGTTTTCCTCTTAACTGCTCTAATCTCCATTCCGCTTTGGAAAGAGTGCTGTCCGCGGGATAATCGGAATCGTTTACGTCCGCGGAATACAGTTTTTCGAGAAGAACGTCGTAATCTTCTTCCGCCGTGGAAATTATACCCGAATTTCTCGTGGAGGAGGTTGCGTTGGTGTTGGTTTTCGTCCAACTTATGCTCGTAGCGTAAGGGTAATCGGAGTTTTTGACGTCGGCGGTGCCGAATTCAAAAGTACCGTTTGCGATAGCAAGATCGTCTTCTTCCGCCGTCGTTACGTTATACTTGTCGCGTTTGGAAGTTTTGTCCGTACCACCGCACGCGAAAGAGAACAACAACGAGCAGGAAAGAACGAAAACGGAGATTAAAGTTATAATCCAACCCGTCCTTTTGCTTAAATTGTTTTGTTTTCGTGTCATAGTTCACCTTTAAATATATTTTTTTAAGCGTTAGTAGTAGTATACATTATTTTGCCGACAATTGCAATATAAATCGCCTATTTTTACGCGATTTTTTAAAAATTATATTATTTTTAATAATATTCGGCGGTGCGAAAGAAAACGGAAAAGTTGCCTTACGTCCGTTTAGAATGATTGTTTTTTGTCAAAAACAGTGATAGAAAACGGTTAATGATATGAAAGAAAAAGGAAAAGTCAAAAAAAGATTCTTTCTTCTTCTCACGGGTATGCTGACGGGCGCGATAAACGGTTTGTTCGGCGGAGGAGGGGGAACGGTTGCCGTTCCGGCGACGGAAAAACTTTTGGGTTACGAAGTAAAAAAGTCGCACGCGACGGCGATAGCGATAGTTTTACCGTCGAGTTTTTTAAGCCTTCTGGTATACTCGTCTTACGGAAATCTCAGACTCGAAAGTTCCCTTTTCACTACTCTCGGAAGCGTGTTCGGCGGGAGTATAGGCGCGTTTTTACTGGGCAAAATCAACCCGACCGTAACGAGGTGGATTTTTGCCTTTCTCACCCTTTTTCTAGGCGTGAAATCGGTGATTTTATAGGTGAGAAAGGAGCGCCCCGAAAGGAAAAACGAAACGCCGTAAACGCGCTTTAAGGGGAGGTGAAAATGAAGATTGTTTTATACGTTGTTTTCGGTTTCGCGGGCGGGCTTGCGGGCGGTATGGGAATGGGCGGAGGTACTCTTCTCATCCCCCTTTTAACGACTTTTTTATCTCTCAACCAATTGCAGGCTCAGGCGATAAATCTCATAAGTTTTCTGCCCACGTCCGTCGTGTCTTTAATAATGCACTATTTGCAAGGAAATATCGAGAAAAAAGGGCTGTTTACGCTAGTCGTTTCTTCAAGCGTTTCGGCGGTATGTTGCAGTTTTTTGTCGCAGGCTCTCGACACGTCCGTTTTGAGAATCGTTTTCGGCGCGTTTCTGATAGCGTTGTCTTTGTATAC
>CAKQSC010000030.1 GCA_934271725.1 uncultured Clostridia bacterium | reverse complement strand
TTATGGGTAAAGCGATAGGTATCTTCTTCCAGAAGACGTTCAACAATATGGCTAACGTATATCCGACCGATCTTCCGGAAGCGGACGGCGCGAAAATGAGAGATTACGTCGAGTTCAGAAGAAATGATACGGCTCTTACGATTAAAGGACACGGATTCCTTACGTATATTTATACCATAACGCCTTATATAGGAGACAACGCCGTTTCTAAGTACGAAGTAGGCGATACCATAATTCTGAAAAACGGTATGTGCTTCTATAAATGGTTCGGCGACGTCGACGCCAACAACGTTCCCGTCGGCGACGGCGACTACGTAAAGGTGGGCGAACTCAAATACGATATGTCCTTTACCTATAACGAAAACCACAAGTTCTATCTCGTAATTCCGGCAGTCGACGCGAAACTCGTCGATGCGGAAGTAAGCGTGGGACTCGGTGAAACTCACGGAACGAACGTTATCGTCGTACCGAGTTACGCTTCCGACGTGGAATGGTTCTTCTCTTCGGATAAAGAAGACACCGTTTCGGTAACGGCGGACGGACTGTTAAAAGGTTTGAAGATAGGCACGGCTACTATTACCGCAACGCTTAAAAAGGTTAACGGCGAAACGGTTAAAACGCTTACGTTCAACGTAACGGTTACGGATTCCGTCGCGGGCATAAAGATTACCTCCGACAAGAAGATAACCGTCAAGAAAGGTTGGCAATTCGATTATTCGGAACTTAAAACGAAGTTCGGCATCAAGGCTAACGTTCTTATGTCGTCCGGCGCGCTCGGAAAAGAGGTTTCGCTCGACGACGCGAGAGTAACGGGCTACGATCCCGAAAAGACGGGCGAGCAGACGCTTACCTTCCGTATTTCCGTAGACGGCAAATCGGTAACGGGCGAACTTACCTTAACGGTCGAATCCAAAGGCGGTTGTAAAGGAACCGTCGGATACGGCTCCGTAATTCTTCTCGTTTCGATAACGGCGGTTGCCATAATATTAAAAAAGAAAGGAAGAAATAATGCTTAAAACAAAAACGTCAAAACGTAAAATACTTCTTGCTACTTTGTTTACCGCGATTTTGATTGCATCGCTTGCTCTGTTCGGAGCGACGTTTAACCGCGCTTATGCGACGGACGTCTTTTCCGACTGGTCGACGGGCGGTTGGACGATAACCGAGGAGGACGGCGAAGCCGTTCTTCTCGGAAACTCTTCGGCAAGTCTTAACGTTTTGTACTCTACCGAGAAAATAAGCGCGCAGGGATTGTCTTTCGACATACGCATAGATTCCGTATCCGACGCGAACGGCAATATAGGCGCGTCTTATAGATGCACGAACGGATATCAGTATTTTTTTGAATATTCGGCAGGAAACAAAACGCTTAAAATAAAAAGAATAGGCGAAAACGGCAGTGAAAGCGTCGTCTCGGACAGCGTTTCATATACCCTTAACGAAAAAACGTGGTATTCTATGAGAATCGCTTTTGCGAAAAACGATTTGAAATGGTATATAAACGATACGCTCGTTTTAAGAGGAACGGACACGTTCGACGAAACGTTTACTATGGGTTCTTTGTATATTCAGGGCTACTATGCTTGTCCGAGAATAAAGAACGTTAAAATAGAAAACGGCGACGGCGCGCCGAAAAACAACGCGGAGTACGATTTCGAGTTTAAAACGGCGTCGTCCGTTTCGGTCTTTTCGGCTGTAAACGGAAGCGTGGGTTATGCGGACGGTGCTCTCGAATACACTTTGTCGGGAAGCGGAAGCGAACTCGTTTCGCCTTACCTTAACGTTGCGTGCGGTAACGCGTACAGCGCGAGAATAAGCATAAGAAACACTATATTCGCGCGTATTAAAAACGCCACGTCGGCAAGTAAAGTCAAGGTGTATTTCAAAACGAACGAATCGGAAGAATATTCGGAAGAGTTGTCGAGAGAGTTCGATTTGAAAGGCGAGAGCGCGGGGTTCGTTTCGTACTATTTCAATCTTTCCGCGCTTACCGACTCCACGGGATATATAACGGAGTTCAAACTCGTACCCGTCGGGGCTGATAACGGCAAGATTTACGTAGACGCGTTTACTTTTGAAAGGGAAAAAGCGTTTTACGATTACGCCGGCAAAATAATTTCGTGTACGGCGGACGAAGAATACGTTACGATAGAGGGAACTTTAACCGACGAATATTCGGGCAAAAGCGTAAAGATTTACGAAGTGTTCCCCGAAAATTACACTGATAGCACGGACGGACTTACTCCGCTTGCGAGAGTAAAGTCTTACGGCAACTCTTTTACGGCGAAAATACCCTTTAAAAACGGCGGAATGAACAGATTGCAAACTCTGTTTCTCGCGGTGGTTACGGGTAAAGACGGCAACGTCAAAGTTGCGGAAAGGTTCACGATAGAAAACTATCGCGATTTTACCGACAACCCGTACGAGTTTACCCTTCCTTCCCTTACGGTCGACGTAACGGAAGAACGTTTCGGCGCGAAAGGCGATGCGTTTACAGACGATACGAAAGCAATACAGAAAGCGATAGATTACGTAAACGCGCAGGGCGGAGGAAAGGTCGTGATTCCCGGTAACGACGATTATTACGGCAGAAGATATATCGTTACCAACGTTAAAATGAAAAGTAACGTGGAACTCAATATCGCAGAGGGCGCGGTTTTATGGCAATCTCCGAGAACGGAAGATTACGACTACGACGTCGCGATAGGGCACGACGTGTACATTCCCGGCGTAAACTGGACGTCGGCGTGTTCCTGTCACAATCTGCCTCTTATTCAGGGCTACGGCGTAAATAACGTTAAAATCACGGGCAAAGGAACCATACGTTGCGTGGATACGGGCGGTGATAACCTCGATACTCTCAGCGCGATTTCTATATGGCGCGGTTGCTCGGGAAGAATACACGTAATACCCATAGGATTCTGGAACTGCGAAAACGTGGAACTTTCCGACGTTACGCTCGCGAGAACCAACAACTACCACGTCAATATGCGTACGTGCGAAAATATTTATATCGGCAACGTTACGTTAAAAGAAGTTACCTGCGCCGGCGGAGACGGCTTTTCCGCAACGGTCGGCACGAAAAATATGATAATAGACCGTTCGTTCTGTTTCATCAACGACGACGCCGTAACCATTTGTTCTACTTATAACGATCCGCGCGGACAGGTTTCGCCTTGGTGGAGTCCTAATCCCGGCGGAGATAACTGCATAGACAATCTTATAGTAAGAAACAGCAACCTTTACGGCGGACACGGCATAACCTTTATAACCTGGGGTACGGACGCGCCTAACCTTTCCTTGCAGGAAATCAAAAACGTGTTTGTTTACAACTGCGCTCTTAACGGTTCGGCGGGATCCGTCGGAAGTTGGGCGGACAACCCGTATTACGGCGGTGTATACGACGGTTCGGAAGCAGACGACTACTCGCCCGTAAAACAAGTTCGTATGTACGACAACAATTACAGAGGCAAGGCTACGATAGATTCCATTAAAGCGACGGATTTTATTTCCGACTGCGGAATAAGAAGCGCGGACGATTTCGTTTACGGCAATTTCGACAGAGATTCCGTCGACGCGGGATTTATTTCGGGACTTTCCAACTGGTCTTATACGGGCGATAACGGAACGAAGTTCTCCTCCGCGAGAGGTAGCGACGGCTATGCCGGCAAAACGGTCGGCACAGGCAAACTGTATCAGGGGCTCTATCTTTCTGCGGGTATACACACGTTTACGATAGACGTAACGGTCGTATCGGGAAGCGCGAGATTATTCGTAGAAGACGCCGTTACGGGTAAAATCATAGCGGAAAAAGCGGTTACGACAAACGGGAAACAGACTTTGGAGTTTTTAATCGCAAGAGGAGCGTCTTTAAACGCCGGCGTAGAAACGATAAAGGGCGAAACGCTTATAGACAACGCGGTAATGCAAAACGACAAACCGCAATACCCCGAATATTTTAACGAAAATTTTGAAAATCCCGAAAACGTTTCTTTCGATTACGGTTCGTGGGAACTTGCGGAAGAAAAGGGCAATACGTATATCTCTATGCTTACGGGCGGTGGCTCCAAACTTACGTACTTTAATTGCGATTACTCTTCTGCGGACGTTCGTTTCGCCGTGAGAATTACGGAAGTCGCAACCGCAAACGACGCGAATTTCGGTATTTCGTTTATGAGAAAGGATTCCTCTAATCAATACGATTTCTCTTATAATACGATAGGCGGTTATATAAGATTCACCCGTTACGAAAACGGAACTGCGGAAGTTTTGGGAATAAAAAGTCTTACTTTAAACAAAAACGAATGGTATACCATCGCTTTGCGGTTTAAGTCGGGCGAAGCGCAGTGCTTTATAAACGGCGAAAACGTTTTGTCGATAACGGACGAAAATCCGCTCGATACGGGAAAACTCGCGATAGTAACTTATAATACGGCAATCGACGTCGATAACGTAACGGTTGAAAGTTGCGGAACGGTCGATTTGACCGAAAACGTCGTTCCGACGTATGAAGAAAGGTATTATACCTTGTCGTTCGATGCGGACGGCGGTAAAATAACCCCGTCGGCACAGACGCTGAAAGAGGGCGAAAAACCTCGCGCGGTTCCCGTAATGACAAAGGACGGTTACGAATTCGCGGGGTGGTCGGACGGCGAAAAAATAATCGATTTGGACAGTTACGAAATGCCGTCGCATAACGTAACCCTTACCGCCGTATGGAAAAAGAACGAAGTCGAACCTACGCCCGAGCCGACGGACAAAAAAGGCTGTAAAGGCGTAACGGAAGCATCGATATGTATTCTTTCGGTTGTTCTTGTCGGCGCGTATTTCGCTTGCAAACGTAAGGAGAATAAGTAATATGACAATTAAAAATAAACTTAAATGCGGACTTTTTCTCGTTGCTTTGTTTGCCGTCGCGTTGGCTTGCGCGGTAGCGGTTACCGCGGATAAAAAAGTTTCCGTTTTTGCGGACTCCGCAATAGAAGCGGTTGTCGAAAACGGCGCGGAAAAAGGCGGTAAAAAGTATATCGTCGCATACGTCGGCGAAGAACCCGACAAAGAACTTATAGCAAACAATATTTCGGTCTATAAAACGACGAACGGCGTAAGGGGCGATAAAATCGCCGTTACCGCCGATAATATCGGTAACGCCGTGTTTTCGTCGGAGGGCGAAGCGGTTATAACCGTTACGGTTGACGGCGCGACTGCCGACGTACCCGTGTACGCTTATAAAACGGAAACGATAGAACCTCTCGAACCCGAGCAGATAGTGTCTTGGTCAAGCGCATTCGACTTTCATTTTGAAACGCAGATAAGCGGAGGCGAAAGCACTTATATCGCTACCGTAAACATCATTTCCGAAAAGAAATACGGAATACCTTCCGATATGATTGTTCTTCGCACGCCTCTTTTATACGACGGCGCGGAAGAATATAATCTTCACAGTATAGGACACGTAAGCCAAAAACAGATGGTTGCCTTTTTCTCGGGTATCAACGCAAGCGATTTGTCGGCGTTACCCGTAGGTTCCGTTTTGGAGTTTAACGACGATTTCCGTTTTTATATGTATAAGGACGGCACGTACGTTGCCGTTTATAAACTCGACGGCGTAAAAAAATACGTGTGGACGGGGAGCGAGTGGACGAACTTCGTTGCGGACGCTACCGATTTTACTCTTAATACGGACAGTATAGAGTTGCCTGCCGGCGCGTCTTATCCTTTGAATTACACTCTTTTGCCCGCAGGCTCGTATATGGAAGCGAAAATTACTTCTTCCGACGAAAGCGTCGCGGTGATAGAAAACGGCAAAGTGCGTTGTCTTAAAAAAGGCAACGCGAAGATAACCGTAACGGTAGGTACGAAAACGAAAGAGGTAAACGTAACGGTAATCGAGAAAGACGCGCAAGGTTTCGTTATTTCGGGCGACAGAATATATTACGTGTCGCAAGGGAGCGAACTCGATTTGTCAAAAATAAGCGTTACGCCCGATTTCGGCAACGGCGTTTACGGCGACGAGTTTACTTTAAACAGCGAAAACGCTTCTTACGATAAAACCTCTTTGCAAGTCGGGCTTAACGAACTTGAAATTGCCGTCGACAACGGCGTTCTTACGGGCACGGTAACGGCGAGAGTTCAGGTCGTAGAGGCGAAAGAAGTCGTTCCTACGGGATTTTGGAGCGCGAATATGAGCGGAAACTTTTTCGGTACGATAGTGGTACATTTTACGGGCGTTTACGATAACGGCGTCAATTTGTATCTTAATTATCTTACGGAAGAAGAAAAAGCGGACGTTCTTTCGCATATAGAGTTTTTAAGAAACGGAAAGAAAGCCGAAACGGCAAACGTAGAGTATATGACGAGTCTTATGACGATAGACGTAAAAATCGACGGCGCGTCGGTTAAAAGTTATAAGACGGGCGACACGCTTATTCTGAAAGAGGGGCTTAAACTGTACAAATGGACGGGAGAATCTCTTAACGCCTCGCCCAAAGGAAACGGCGATTTCGTTGCGGTGGGCGTGCTCGGTAGCGATATAGAGTACGTTTACGGCAAAAACGGTTCGTTTAAACAGAATATTCAATACAGGTCGGCTGAAAAGACGAGCGATGTCGTAAAACTCGAACTCGGCGAAACGGCTGAAAGCAACGTGTATGCGGTGCCGGGTTACGCTACGGTAGGCGAGTGGTTTTTCGTCGTCGGCGACGAATCCGTTGTAACGGTTGACGTAAACGGCAATATGACGGCGAAAAAAGCGGGAAGAACCACGGTTACCGCTTATCTCGAAGGAGGCAGTGCCGGCGAACTTTCCGTATCATACGAAGTAATCGTTGCGGACAGCGTTTTAAGTTACGGAATAAACGCCGTTAGAATAGAACTTTCTTCCGACGAGGAACTTTCGGGAAAGTTGCTTGACGATTCGGGCGTAAAAGGTTACGTTCGTTACGTTTCGGGAAAAGAGGACGGCGTAAATCTGACTAACGCCGTGATAACGGGCTATGACAAAACGAAACAAGGCGAACAGAAAGTAACCGTAACTTTTGCAAAAGACGGTAAAAACTATTCGTGCGAAATCGTAGTTGCGGTGTCGGAAAAAGAACCCGTTACCCCGCCCGACGCCGACAAGAAGAAAGGTTGCGGAGGAGATATTGTTTCCGCCTGTTCCCTTACCTTTGTCGCGGTTGCGTTTGTCGCGGTTGCGCTTTTGCGCAAAAAGAAAACCGACTTTACAAAATAACGTACAATAACGGCTTTGCGGTTTCGCAAAGCCGTTAGTTTTTATGATGATTTATCTCGTCGAATATCAACGAGGTTAACTTGTTGTTTCGCAAAGTCGTTATTTTCTTTATGATAATTTATACCGTTCG
The DNA here is from genome assembly GCA_934271725.1 of uncultured Clostridia bacterium. Lineage (GTDB taxonomy): Bacteria > Bacillota > Clostridia > Christensenellales > Borkfalkiaceae > CAKQSC01. Next base: position 4,462 of record CAKQSC010000030.1, on the reverse strand, counting down.
GGCTGTTTTTCGTTTTTTGACCTCCGATTTCGACGTTTTTTTATTGTGTGTTAAAAGGGTTGACTTTTTCGGGGCGGTGTACTATACTCTTTACGTGGTGTGGAACCGCTTGAAAATACAACGAAGATTTTACCCGAAAGGAGCGACTTATGAGAAAAATGAAAATCGTTGCGGACTCTTCCTGTGATATATTTACGCTTAAAAACGTCGACTTTAAAAGCGCGCCGATGAAAGTCGTTACCGACGAAAGAGAGTTTGTAGACGACGAAAATCTGAACGTTTCCGAAATGTCGGAATATTTATTTAATTATAAAGGCAAATCAAAATCTTCCTGCCCGAATATAGGCGACTGGCTTAACGCTTTCGGCGACGCCGACGACGTTATTTGTTTAACTATTACAAGCGGACTTTCGGGAAGTTACAATTCCGCTTGTTCTGCAAAAGAGATATACGAAACGGAACACGAAGGAAAAAGGGTTTTCGTTATGGACACTCTTTCCGCCGGCGCGGAGATTACTCTTCTTTTAGAAAAAATCAACGAGTATGCGGGACAAGGTCTTTCCTATGAAGAAATCTGCGAAAAGATAGTCGAATACAGAAAGAAAACGGGACTCGGTTTTATGCTTAAAACGTTGAGAACCTTTGCAAACAACGGCAGAGTTTCGCCTATAATCGCAAAGATTGCGGGAATTATAGGAATAGTTATAATCGGTAAGGGAAGCGATAAAGGAACGCTGGAATCGACGCACAAAACGAAGGGCGAACGTCGTTCCCTTGCAACTCTTTTCGAGGATATTCAGGCAAACGGGTATCGTGGCGGAAAGGTAAGTATAGGCCATTGCGGAAATGAGGCGGGCGCAAACGATTTCAAGGCTATGATATTATCAAAATACCCGAACGCCGAAACAGAAATACACGAACTTAAAGGTTTGTGCAGTTTTTACGCCGAAAAGGGCGGTGTTCTCGTCGGTTACGAAAAAGAATAATCGCTTGAACACGGGTGAGATAAGACAACGAAAAACAATAGAAAAAGACAAAAGACCGCACCGCAAAAGTCAGTTCTGACTTTTGCGGTGCGGTTACTTTATAATTAAATTATTTAACGTATTTTTTAAGTCTTGCGGTAAGTATCGTCGCGACGACTATTTTTATAAGATCGGCAACGACGTACGGATAAACGCAATACGCAAGCGCGATTTGAAGATTTGCGGTGGTAGCACTGCCTTTATATACGAACATAAACCAAAGCGTTCCGAAAAAGTAGCACACGGCAACGCCGATAACCATAGACAAAGCCAAGAAGAGCGAATACAGGGCGTTAAAACCTTTTTCCGAATTGTTTTTAAGTCTGTCCGAAACGAAACCTACTATCGCGGAAGTAAAAATAAACCCGATAACGTACCCTGCGGACGCGCCCCCTATAAGAGCGTAAAAGTTTTTGAACCCCGAAAACACGGGTATTCCGAAAACGCCCATAATTATGTAGGTTGCTACGGCAAGAGTACCTTTTTTTAGTCCTAAAAGTCCCGCCGTAAGACAAACGGCAAGCGTTTGCAGAGTATAAGGTATTTCGCCTACGTGAACGGCGAGTTGCGAACACACCGCGATTACGGCGGTGAACATCGCGACGTACGTTATTGTTCTTACCGCCCGTTGTTGCGGTGAACGTTCCGTGTTTTCCGTCCTTTCGGTTTTTGCCGGAAGCAGTGGTTGTTCTTTGCGTCTTTCCATATATTTTACCTTCCGCAAAAAATTATACGAAACCGCCCGTATAATGTCAACCGTTTGCGCGTAAGGTTTTTTCTTTTTGTTTAAGCGATTGACTTTTAAGGGCGGTGAGAGTATACTTTCAAAGTGTTTCGAGAGAGGTTTATATGAAAAAGAAAGTTTGTAAAGGTCTGGCGATATTCTGGTCTTTGTTCGTCGGAACAGGCGCGCTTGTCGGCGGCATATGTATGCTTATAAAACCTGACGGAAGTATTCTGCAAATGCAGTGGCTGTTGCCTTATTTTCGGGTTTTGCCCTTTGCCGATAAACTTTTTGCCGATTACGTGTTTTCTGGCATAATGCTTATTATAGTAAACGGAATAACCAACGCCGTCGCTTTCGTCTTTTTGTTGAAGAAAGAAAAAGTCGGAGGGTGTCTCTGTTGCGTGTTCGGTTTTACGCTGATGCTCTGGATTATTATACAGTTCGTTATTTTTCCGCCCAACGCTATGGATATAATTTTTTTCCTTATAGGTTTCGCTCAATGTATAACGGGTTACGCGTGTTTTGTGTATTGCAGTCAAAGCGAGTTTACGTTCGACGAAAACGATTACGAGAAAATAGGTAAAGACGCAAAAAAGGCGGTGGTATTCTTTTCGAGAGAGGGGTATACGAAAAAACTCGCTTACGAAAAAGCCGACGCAAGCGGAGCGAAAATCATAGAAATAAAAACACCCGAAAGAACGAAAGGCTTTTCGGGGTTTATGTGGTGCGGAAGATTCGGCATGCACCGCGCGGGTATGCCGATAGAACAAACGGGCGAGGATTTTTCTTTGTATGACGAAGTTACGATTTGCGCGCCGATATGGGTGTTTTCCGTCTGCTCTCCTATAAGAGAGTTTTGCAAAAGAGAAAGCGGAAAGATAAAAAAGGTCAATTATTGTTTCGTTCACTTTATGAAAAAAGATTTTCTCGGCCCGGCGGACGAACTCGACGGGATTTTGAAAATAAAACACGACAATCTCGAAAACGTTTGTTGCCGATTCGGCAAATTCAAACGGAAAAGTTCTCGTTTACGTAAGACTGACGGTAAATAACGGCTTTTACGGGATTATAACGTACGCTCCCCGAAGTTTCAAACAACTTCGGGGAGCGGGTTATTTTATTTATTGCGTTTTTTGCTAATAATATATTTGAACAAGTCTATGTCGGTATTTGCGACTTTATCGGGCGATATTCCGACTTCTTCGAGAAGGGTTACGCCCTCGCTGAGGTCGCCTACGCGTTCTTTTCCGTGGCTGTCCGAGCCGAGCGAAACGTAGCAACCGTATTTTTTACACGCAAGCATAAGTTCTTTCGCTTTTTCGCGTTGGTTTCCGCGATAGCCGTCTTTTTTTACGGATTCCGTGTTGAGTTCTATTATTGTGTCCGTTTCTCTCGCCTTTTCGCATATAAGGGAAAAGTTTACGGGATATTCGGCGTTTTCGGGGTGCCCTATAATATTTACGAAAGGGTTGTCCATAACCTTTAAAATCGCGTTCGTGTTCGCGCTTTCGCTTTGCGGTTTAAAAGTTTCTTCGTGCAGACTCGCTATCGCGTAGTCGAGTTTTTTCAGCACGCCGTCGTCTACGTCAAGACTTCCGTTTGAGTCGACGATATTCGCTTCTATGCCGTATAGCATACCGACGCCGTTGATTTTTAACGGCGAAAGGGTTTTAAGGTTGATGAAATAACTGTCTTTCGCGCCGTTCGTCATTCCTTTCGAGTGGTCGGTGATACCGAGGTATGAAAGTCCTTTTTCGCTTGCCGTTTTCGCAAGCATAAAAACGGTGTCTTTGGTGTGGTGTCCGCTTGCAATGGTATGAGTGTGTAAATCGCAGATGATCTTCATAATACCGCCTGAAACATTATATATAAATATATTAGCAGATTTGTTGACTTTTGACAATTGTTTTTGCAAAAAAGTTATAAAAACAACAATAAAACAACACAAACACGCAAAAGTTCGTAAAAAAACAACATTTTTTAGTGTTTACTCTTGACAAAAGGTTTTCGTTGTCGTATAATGATTTTAAACTTGGAAAAATAGGGGTAATTTCGCCCCGAAAAAACGTTTTTATAGAGAAGGAGATTGCAATGTATAAGTACAACAGCGCGCGTTCGCCAAAGACGGACAGAATAACAAGACTTATAGATAATCTTTACGCAAAACTTCCCGTGATAGAATCGGCAAGAGCGAAACTTCTTACGGAAAGTTACAAATCTACGGAAAACGAACCTTTGATCATAAGAAGAGCAAAGGCGTTTGAACATATTTTGAAATATATACCCATAATAATCCGCGACGACGAGTTGATTGTCGGTTCCACGACGCTCGCGCCGAGAGGGTGTCAGACTTATCCCGAGTTTTCTTACGAATGGCTCGAACAAGAGTTCGATACGGTAGAACACCGTTCGGCGGATCCGTTTTACATTTCGGACAAGACGAAAGAGGAACTTAAAGAAGCGAACGCTTATTGGAAAGGAAAGACCACGAGCGAACTCGCGACTTCCTATATGGCTCCCGAAACGCTTACGGCGATGGCGCACAACATATTCACGCCGGGCAACTATTTCTATAACGGCGTAGGGCACGTTACCGTTCACTACGACTGGATTTTGAAGTCGGGTTTTAAGGGGCTTAAAGAAAAAATAGAAAACGAACTTGCAAAAATTAAGGTTTCGGACGCGAACTACGCAAAGAAATCAAGACTTC
>CAKQSC010000029.1 GCA_934271725.1 uncultured Clostridia bacterium | reverse complement strand
GCTTTGTCGCCGAGTTTGGGAACTTTCATAATCTGCTTTATGGTAGAAAACTTGCCGTTCTCTTCTCTGTACGCGACTATATTCTTCGCAATGCCGGCGTTAAGTCCCGCCACAAACTTTAAAAGAGATACAGATGCCGTGTTAAGGTCTACCCCGACTTTGTTTACGCAATCTTCGAGAACGCCCTCTAAAACGGCGTCAAGGCGTTTTTCGGGCATATCGTGCTGATATTGTCCCACGCCTATCGATTTGGGATCTATTTTTATAAGTTCGGCAAGAGGATCTTGAAGTCTTCTTGCGATAGACACCGCGGAACGCTCCGCAACGTCGTAATCGGGGAACTCTTCCGCGCCGAGTTTGCTTGCCGAGTAAACTGACGCGCCCGCCTCGCTTACCACGACGTAACTCGTATTACCGCCGACTTTTTTAAGCGTTTCCGCAACGAAAATCTCCGACTCTTTGCTTGCCGTGCCGTTGCCTATCGAAATTACGTCTACGTTATATTTCTTTATAAGCGAAATTAAAGTTTCTTCCGCCTTTTCGACGTTCTTTTTAGGTCCGTCCGTCGGGTATATCACCGTTTTGTCGAGAACTTTGCCGTTTTCGTCGACGACGGCGAGTTTGCAACCCGTTCTGTATGCGGGATCGTACCCTAAAACGGTTTTGCCTTTGAGAGGCGGTTGCATTAAAAGTGGCTTTAAATTAACCTCGAACATCTTTATAGCCTGTTCGCTCGCGTCGTCGAAGAGTTGCGCTCTTACTTCTCTTTCTATCGAGGGGGCTATAAGTCTGTCGTAAGCGTCCTCGCAAGCGTTTTCGACTATCGTTTTGAAAATGCTTTCTCCCTTTACCACGTTAGCGCAGACTATTCTGTGAGCGAAGTCCTCGTCTATCGCAACCTTTACTTTAAGGTACCCTTCCTCTTCTCCGCGGTTAAGCGCAAGCACTCTGTGCGGTTTTATTTCCGCAACGGGTTCGCCGTAATCGGCGTACATTCCGTAAGTATTTACCCCCTCGCCCTCTTTTTTTGCGAGTTTAGAAGTTATTTCCGCGCGCTTAAAGTAAATACCGCGCAGTTTCTTTCTGAGTTCCGCATTGTCCGAAATCATTTCGGCTATTATATCGCTTGCGCCCGAAACGGCGTCTTTAACCGTTTCTACGCCGAGTTCGGGATTTACGTAGTCTTTCGCGACGTCCTCCGCGCTACCCGACGTGATTTCCTGCGCGTAAATAATATCCGCAAGCGGTTGAAGCCCTTTCGCTATCGCGACGGTCGCTCTCGTTTTCTTCTTTTGTTTATACGGGCGGTAGATATCTTCCACCTCCGCAAGCGTAACCGCGTTTGCGAGAGCCGTAGCTATCTCGTCCGTCATTTTACCTTGTTCGGTTATGGACGACGTTACTTCTTCCTTTCTCTTTTCGAGATTTCTCAAATAAGTAAGTCTGTCCGAAAACTCTCTTAAAACCTGATCGTCGCAGTTGCCGTGCATTTCTTTACGGTATCTCGCAATAAAGGGTATGGTGTTACCCTCGTCAATTAAAGTTACGATATTAGTTGCATAGTTTTGTGGCAAGTTGAACTCTTGCGCAAGTTTAGTAGTTACGTCCATATTTCCTCGTTAATTCGTTTTTTATATTTTTTCTCCGTATAAAACGGCTATACCGCCTTTTTCAAGCGTATACCCGTCCGTATGCTTTTCGTTTGTCAAAAGGTCGTACAACACCCCTTTAAACGCTATGTCCGCAGTCCTTTCGGAAACGTTTAAAAGAACGTAAATCTTTTGGTTGTCCCGTCGCCTCGAATAAACGACGGTTCCCTCGTTTTCATACTCGAAAACCAACTCTCCGTCTTTAAACAAGTCGACGCTACGCCGTATCTCGCCCAGCCGTTTTACGAAAGGAAGCAACCCGTATTCGTCTTTACCCGTAAAGGTTTGTCTGTTGAAAGGATCTTTAAACCCCTGCATACCCAGTTCGTCGCCGTAATAAACGCTAGGAACGCCGGGTACGGTATAGTTTATAAGCAAAACCTTTTTTACTTTTTCTATGACGGACGGCATATCGCTTTTCGCTATTTCCGTTACGCTCATTTCTTCTCTCGTCTCCGCTTTTAACCCCGAAAGCGCGGTAACGAGCCTTATCGTATCGTGCGTGCCGGATAGGTTCATAAGACAGTCGAGCGCCTGTTTGGGAAAGTTGTCTACCGTTTCTTCGACAGTTCTCTTAAACCCCGAAGAATTGCCGTGAAGAACGAAATCTATCGCGGAATCGTAAAGCGGATAATTCATAACCGAATCCAGTTCCGTACCGCAAAAATATTTTCTTCTTACGCCGTAAGCGATTTTATCCGTGGCGTTTTCCCACACTTCGCCGATTAAAAGGGCGTTTTCGTCTTTCTTTTTTATCGCCGTGCGGATTTCTTCTACCATGTCGTCGGGAAGTTCGTCCACGACGTCAAGACGATAACCGCCTATGCCGAAGTCCATATAATGAGATATAACGCCGTTCTCTCCCGAAACGAACTTGCGGTATTCTTTATTATTCTTGTTAAGAGACGGCAAGGTTTTAAATCCCCACCAACTCTCGTAAACGTCGGGGTATTTTATAAAGTTATACCACCCGTAATATTTGCTGTCTTTCGACTGATACGCTCCCACGTCGTCGTAGTTGCCGTATCTGTTGAAATATCTGCTGTCGCTACCCGTATGGTTAAACACCCCGTCGAGAATTATCGTAATTCCGTCTTCTTTCGCCTTATTTACAAGCGACTTGAAATCTTCTTCCGTACCCAAAAGTTCGTCGATTTTCATATAGTCGCCCGTATCGTAGCGGTGATTGCTGAACGCTTTGGTTACGGGGTTTAAGTATATCGCCGACACGCCGAGACTTTTAAGGTACCCGAGTTTACTCTCTATACCCTTGAAGTTTCCGCCGAAAAAGTCGTCGTTTAAAATCTCACCCTTGTCGTTAAAACGCCATTCGGGAAGTTCATCCCATTTTTCGTGCAGTTTTTTACCGACGGTTTGCGGTTCGCCGACCTTGCAGAATCTGTCGGGGAATATCTGATATATAATACCCCCCTTTATCTTTTCGGGCGTAACGTAACCCTCTTTATACACGACGAGTTTATATTTCTCGTCGGAGTTTTCTTCCGCGGAAAAATCCGCGCCCGCGCCGTACAAAATCCCGTCAGCCCGAAAATCGTAAAAATACAATCCCGTACTCGTTATTATAAGCGTGAACGTAAATCCGTAATCCGTTTGCGTCATAGAATACTCGACGACGTTTTCGCCGTCCTTAACCACCCTCAAAAGACATTTTTTAACGTCCGACGCAAACACGTTGAAAGTAAGCGGTGAGTTTACCTCCGCACCGCCCGTTACGGATTTACATTCTTTTTTCAATGAATTGTAGTAAAACCGCATATTACTTTATTTTTTTAAGATTCCAGATATTGTCGGCGTATTCTTTAATCGCTCTGTCGGCAGAGAATATTCCCGCCGTGGATATGTTGTTTACCGCAAGTTCCGCCCACTTTTTCTTGTCTTTATACAATTCGTCTATCTTTGCGTGCGTGTCAGAATACGCGCCGAAATCCGCAAGACACATATACGGATCGGCAACGGGCGAACCGGTGAGAAGATAACTTACGATATTGCTGAAACTTACGCCGTTGAACCCGTGATTAAGCGCGTCCGTAATGCGTTCCAACTTACGGTTGCCCGTATAAAACGCCGTGGATCTGTAACCGCGTTTCCACAAATCTTCCACTTCGGAAGCGGTAAGACCGAATATGAAAATATTGTCTTTTCCGCAAGCTTGTTGCATTTCGACGTTCGCGCCGTCGAGAGTGCCTATCGTAAGCGCGCCGTTTATCATAAACTTCATATTGCCCGTTCCGCTCGCTTCTTTGCCGGCAAGCGAAATCTGTTCGCTGACTTCCGTAGAGGGCATAAGCCTTTCCGCCATGGAAACGTTGTAGTCTTCCATATAAACGACGTTCAGTTTTTCGTGAATCTTCGGGTGCTTTTTTATATCTTCGCCAAGGCACCATATAAGTTTGATTATCTGCTTTGCGAAATAATACCCGGGCGCCGCTTTCGCGCCGAAAATATAAGTCGTCGGCTGAACGTTCGCATCGGGATTGTCAAGCAATTCGTTATATTTTTCGATAATATGCAACACGTTTAACAGTTGCCTTTTATATTCGTGCATACGTTTTGCCTGCACGTCGAAAAGCGTTTCGGGATTAACCTTTATGCCCTGCGTTTTTTCGGCGAATTCGGCAAACTGCTTTTTCTTTAACGCCTTTATCGCGTTTATTTCGTTAAGAACGGTTTTATCTTTGTTGAACTTTTTAAACTTTATAAGTTGACTTGCGTCTTTAACGAACCCGTCTCCTATACAATCCGTTATAAGCGAGGAAAGTTCGGCGTTGCTCTGACACAGCCAGCGTCTGTGCGCTATGCCGTTGGTTACGTTGGTGAACTTGTCGGGATAAACGTCGTTAAAGTCTTTGAATATGCTGTTCTTTATAATGTCGCTGTGAAGAGCGGATACGCCGTTCACTTTGTGCGACGCGACTACGCAGAGATTTGCCATTTTAACCTGATCTTTTTCAAGTATGGACATTCTTGCGATTTTGTCCCAGTCGCCGGGGAATCTGTTCCACATTTCGGCGCAGAATCTCTGATTTATCTCTTTTATGATTGCGTATATTCTCGGAAGTCTTCTCTCTATAAGGTCTTCGTTCCACCTTTCCAACGCTTCCGCAAGAACGGTATGGTTGGTATAAGCGACGGTTCTCGTAACGATATCCCACGCCTTATCCCACGAATAACCGTTTTCGTCCATCAGCAGACGCATCATTTCGGGGATAGCCAAAGTCGGGTGAGTGTCGTTTATGTGTATAGCCGCGTAATCGGGCAGACTGTCGAGAGTTTTGTATCTGCGTTTATGGTCGTTGAATATGTTCTGCAAAGACGCCGATACCAAAAAGTATTGCTGTTTAAGCCTTAAAGACTTGCCCTCGCTATGATTGTCGGAAGGATATAAAACCTTGCTTATAAGTTCCGCGTCTATCGAATCCTGCATACATTTTGAATAATCGCCCTGCGAGAAGGTGGTCATATCGAACGTTTTAACCCCTTTCGCTTTCCATAATCTTAAAACGGAAACGGCGTCGCTGTCTTTGCCGGAAATCATCATATCGTACGGTATCGCTTCGACTTCCGTCGCGTCGTCGTACAAAATCTTCATTCCGTTTTCCGTCCATACTTCTCTTATATGCCCGTCGAACCTGACTTTAACCGCCTTGTCCGTTCTTTGAGTCAGCCACACTTCGCCTCCGGGAAGCCAGTCGTCGGGCAGTTCCGTCTGCCAACCGTCTATAATTTTCTGCTTGAATAATCCGTACTCGTAACAAATGCTGTAACCCATAGCGGGGTAGTTGTTGCTTGCAAGCGCGTCCATAAAGCAAGCGGCAAGTCTGCCTAAACCGCCGTTTCCGAGTCCCGCGTCCGGCTCCAAATCGTATAAATCGGTAAGGGTTAAACCCACCTCGCCGAGAGCCCCGTTCAATGCGTCCTGCACGCCTAAATTGTACGAGTTGTTCTTTAACGACTGCCCTAAAAGAAACTCCATGCAAAGGTAATATACCCTTTTACCTTTCTGCGCGCGGTATTGTTTGTAAAACTTTTCTCTTTTTGAAAGAAGCAAATCTCTTACTACCATTACCACCGCTTTGTATAACTGTTCTTTGCTCGCTTCTTTAAGGCTTACGCCGTAGTAACGGGAAAGTTTTCCCGTTACCATGGTTATAGCGTCGTTTTTTGTAAAATCGTTGTTCATCGTCGCTCCTTGATGTTAGTATAATTCTTCGTATTTTTGCGCTTGATTTTTCCAACCGAAATCGGTGAGCATAGCGCGCTTCTGAACGTCGCTCCACTTTTCCTTGTCCGCAAAATCTCTCACCGCTTCTCTTATAACGTAAAGCATATCGTATGCGTTATACGCGTTGAAACTGTAACCGTTTCCGCCGATACCCGCTTTTATGGTGTCGTTAAGACCGCCCGTTTCCCTTACTATCGCAACCGTTCCGTAGCGGGAAGCAATCATTTGCGAAAGTCCGCAAGGCTCGGTTTTGCTGGGCATAAGGAAGATGTCCGCGCCCGAATAAATCTTTCTCGACAAATCCTGATTATACGCAATCATCGTAGCGCATTTCCCGGGATAGTTTCTCTGTAAATCGGTAAAAAAGTTTTCGTACACGCTGTCGCCTTTGCCGAGTATGACCAACTGAACGTCGTCCATAAGTATTTCGCCGGCAACCTGTCTTACGAGGTCGAGTCCTTTGTGTCCGACTAATCTCGTAATCATCGCGATGACGGGTACGTCCTCTCTTACGGGGAGGTTAAGCATAGTCTGCAAACTCTTTTTGCAAACCGCCTTGCCCGTCAAATCGTTCGCGTCGTAACCGGCGAAAATCATTCTGTCCGTTTTCGGGTTATAAAAATCCGTGTCTATGCCGTTGAGTATTCCCGTCAGTTTGGACTCGTTTCTTCTTATCGTGGAAGCAAGCCCGTGAGCGAAATAGTCATCTTTAATCTCGTTTGCGTACGTAGGACTTACCGTCGTTACTTTGTCGGAAAGTTCTATCGCCGCTTTCATAAGGTTTATGCAACCGTCGTTGTCGAGAACACCGCGATATTCGTCCGACAAACCGAACAAATCTCCAAGAACGTCGAAACCGAACTTTCCCTGATATTCGATGTTATGTATCGTAAACACCGTTTTTATCTTATTGTAAAGTCCGCTTCCGCTATACGCCGTTTTAAGGTATATTACGGACCAAGCCGTCTGCCAGTCGTGGCAGTGTATTACGTCCGGATATATTCCGAGATAGCCTATGACGTCAAGCGATGCTTTGGAGAAAAATGCAAATCTTTCCCCGTCGTCGTAATAGCCGTACAGCCCGTTGTCTCTTTTAAAATAATATTCGTTGTCGATAAAATAATAGGTTACGCCTTTATGCTCGAAAGTAAACACTCCGCAGTATATTCTTCTCCACGAAAGAGAAACCTCGAAGTGCCCCACGAACTTGAAAAGTTGGCGGTAATTGGCGTCTACCTGCGAATAAAGGGGAAGTATAACGCTTACTTTATAATTCCCTCTCTCCGCGATAGCCTGCGGAAGCGAACCTATAACGTCCGCGAGTCCGCCCGTCGCAACGAAAGGCTGACCTTCCGACGCGATGAAAATAACTTCCTTTTTCTTTTTAACCGTTATTTCGGGCGTAGCCTTTTTTGCAACCTTTTTTACGGGTTGTTTCTTCGCCGTAGCCGTCGTTTTTTTCGTAGCGGGTTTTTTTACCGCCTTTTCGGGCGCGGTTTTCGCAGACGCCGTATTCTTTTTCGTTTCCGTAGCCGTTTTTGCGGTTACCGTTTTTTTCGTTGTCGTTGTCTTTTTAGTCGTTTCTGCCATTTTAAGTTCTCCTTAAATCATCGTGCCTTTCCCTATAAAGAAAGGATGCGTTACGTCGCCCGACAAAACCCGTTTGTCTTTTATTACGACGTTTTTATCCGCTATTATAGCGTTTAAACTTACGTTTTCGCCCACGTTGGTGTTCTGCATAAGAACGGAGTTTTTTACAACCGTTCCCCTCGCTATCTTAACGCCTCTGAATATTACGCTGTTTTCAACAGTGCCTTCTATAACGCAACCGTCCGCTATAAGAGAGTTTCTTACTTCCGCCGAAGAGCCGAAACGCGTCGGCGCGGAATCTTTGACTTTCGTGTACACGCTCGAATCGTTGAAAAGCGCGGATCTTATATCTTCCTTTAAAAGAGCCATATTAGCGTCGTAATAACTCTGCAAAGAGTCTATGCACGCGAAGTAACTGTTGTACGCATATCCTCTTATATTAAGACTCTTTACGGAACTTGCGAGTATCTCCGTAGTAAAATGACTGCCGAGATATACGCCCGAATCCGCAACGAGGCGTTGAAGAGTGGATCTTCTCATTACGAAAATGTTCATAAACACTTTCGCTTCTTTTTTGACTTTTTCGTTATAACGAATCTTCGTAACTCTGCCCGTATCGTCCTGTGTTATTTCAATCGGATTTTTAAGCGGGCCGAAGGTGTTTTTGTTTATACCGTAAACCATTGTTACGTCCGCGCCCGAAGCCACGTGCTCCGCAACGACGTCCGCATAGTTAAGGGTGCATATGAAGTCCGTATCCGTCATTACGACGAACTCTTCGTCGGCACGGGTAAGGAAGTTGGAAATCCCTTTAAGCGCGCTTATTCTCGAAGTATAAAGTCCGCTGTTCCCCACGTTGCCGTAAGGCGGTAAAAGTATAAGACCGCCGTTCTTTCTGGCAAGATCCCAGTCTTTTCCGTTGCCCACGTGATCCATAAGCGACTGATAGTTGTTTCTCGTAATAACTCCGACCGTGTCTATGCCCGAATTGACCATATTAGACAACACGAAGTCTATAAGACGGTATCTTCCGCCGAAAGGAATGGAAGCAAACGTTCTTTTTGCAACGAGTTCGGATATATCCGCGTCGTGCATGTTAGCAAATACTATACCGAGCGTTCTCATTATTTATTACCCCCTGTCGCATATTTATCCACCATTGCACCGCTTTCGACTTTTTTTCCGTTTTCTATCATCGAGTCTCTGCCGATAACGGTTATGCCTTTTGCCGTTTTCTTGTTTTCGCCGACAATCGCTTTCGCGCCGACGGTTACGTTTTCGTCTATAACGGAGTATTCCACCTTTGCTCCGTCGCCTATCACCGCGCCGTTCATTATTATGCTGTCTTTAACAACCGCGCCTTTGCCGACTTTGACGTTGCTGGAAAGTACGGAGTTTTCTACCTTGCCGTATATTTCCGAGCCGGAAAGAACTATGCTGTTATGCACCGTAGCCCCGTCCGTTACGTAAAGAGGGGGAGCGAGCGGGCTTCTGGACTGAATTACCCAGTTGTCGTCCCACACGTCGAAATTAGGCGTGTCCGAAAGCAAGTCCATATTCGCTTCGTAAAGGGAATCTATCGTTCCCACGTCGCGCCAGTAGCCTTTGAAACTATACGAATACATTTTCTCGCCGGCGTTGAGCATTGCGGGAATTACGTTCTTTCCGAAATCTTTCTGCGAATTTTCGTCTTTCTCGTCCGCTTCGAGATAATCGTACAGTTTGTTCGCAGTGAATATGTAAATACCCATAGACGCTTTCGTGCTTTTCGGGTGTTTGGGTTTTTCCTCGAACTCGTAAATTCTGCCGTCCTCTTTCGTATTCAATATACCGAATCGGGACGCCTCTTCTATCGGAACGTCTATCGCCGAAATGGTGCAGTCCGCGCCTTTTTCTATGTGGTATTCGAGCATTTTGCCATAATCCATTTTGTAAATATGGTCGCCCGACAAAATAAGAACGTATTCTGGATTGAACTGTTTCAAAAAGTGAATATTCTGATAAATCGCGTTTGCCGTTCCTTTAAACCAATCGGATCCCTCTTTCGCCTGATAGGGCGAAAGAATGTGAACACCGCCGAAAGACCTGTCGAGGTCCCACGGCTGACCGTTTCCTATATAGTCGTTGAGTATGAGCGGTTGGTATTGCGTAAGCACGCCGACCGTATCTATACCCGAGTTTACGCAGTTGGAAAGCGGAAAATCAATAATTCTGTATTTACCGCCGAAACTGACGGCGGGTTTCGCTATTCTGCTTGTCAAAGCATATAATCTGCTACCCTGTCCGCCCGCAAGCAACATTGCAACGCATTTTTTTCTTCTCGCCATAATTTATTACCCCTTATAACGTTTTTTCTATATACAAACAGGTAAGTCTCGGCAAATCGATTTCTATCGAGTTTTCTTTACCGTGAGCTTTAACCCGTTTCGTTTGGTAAACCTTTTTTCTCAGTTTACCCTCTCCGCCGAACCTTACGTCGTCCGACGAAAATACAACCTTATATTTTCCTTTATCCGTACCTAACCGATACTTATGATAGTCGCAACCCGAAAAGTTTACTATAACCGTTACGGCGTTGCCCTCTTTATCGTATCTGTTAAACGCTATGACGTTTTTATCTCTTTCGTCGCAGGTAATCCACCCGAACCCCCGCCAGTCGAAATCCACCTCGTAAAAACTCGGGTGAGAAAGATAAAAAGCGTTCAGTGCCTTTGTGTAACTCAAAGTCTTTCTGTGCTTTTCGTAGTTTAAAAGCAAAAAGTCAAGACCTTTTTTGTAATCCCATTCTATAAACTGCGCGAACTCGTTGCCCATAAAGTTTAACTTCTTGCCGGGGTGCGCCGTCATATAGCCCTGAAATATTCTGAAATTAGCAAACTTATCGTCGTAATCTCCCGCCATTTTCTCTATAAGAGATTTTTTGCCGTGAACGACTTCGTCGTGAGATACGGGAAGCACGTAATTTTCCGAAAATGCGTACATCATCGAAAATGTGAGTTTGTCGTGATTGCCCGACCTGAAATAGGGATCCGTAGCCATATAACTCAAAGCGTCGTTCATCCAACCCATATTCCATTTGTAGTTGAACCCGAGCCCCCCTACGTCCGTCGGCTTGGTTATAAGCGGAAACGCCGTAGACTCTTCCGCTATCATAAGCGCGTGAGGATATTTCCCGAAAACGGTTACGTTGAGTTCTTTTAAAAAGCCTATCGCTTCGAGATTGTAGTTTCCGCCGAACACGTTAGGTTGCCACTCGCCCTCTTTTTTGTCGTAGTCGAGATACAGCATAGAAGCCACGGCGTCCACCCGCAACCCGTCTATGTGATATTTATCGAAAAAGAAAGTCGCGCTCGAAATCAAAAAACTTCTGACTTCGTTTCTGCCGTAATCGAAAACTCTCGTTCCCCAACCTTTATGTTCCATTTTATACGGATCGGAATACTCGTAAAGAGGCGCGCCGTCGAACTCGTACAAACCGAATTCGTCTTTCGGGAAATGCGCGGGAACCCAATCCAGAATAACGCCTATACCCGCCTTATGACACTCGTTTACGAAATACATAAAGTCTTTTGGCGTGCCGAATCTCGAAGTTACGGCGAAATATCCGCTTACCTGATATCCCCACGAACCGTCGTACGGGTATTCCGTAAGGGGCATAAACTCTATATGCGTATAGTTCATTTTTTTGACGTACGGTATAAGTTCTTTCGCCAATTTTTTATAACTGAAAAAGTTGCCGTCCTCGTACCGCTTCCACGAGCCTGCGTTGACTTCGTAAATGTTCATAGGCTTGTCGTAGACGTCTTTTTTGTTATCGACGTAATCGTTATCCGTCCAACAAAACCCCTCTATATCGTACACCTTCGACGACGTGCCGGGGGAAGTTTCCGCGTGGAACGCGAAAGGATCCGCCTTTAAAACGGTTTTTCCGTTCGCCGTTACGGCGTATTTGTACATATCGTAATTTTTAAGCCCCTCTACGAACGTTTCGTATATTCCGCCCGTGGATATTCTTTGCATAGGATAAGCGTTTACGTCCCATTTGCAGAAATCGCCCGTTACGGACACTTTTTCCGCTCTCGGCGCCCATACTCTGAAAACGACGCCCTTTTTGCCGTCTTTTTCCGTAAAATGCGAGCCTAAAAACTCGTAGGACATAAAGTTTTTACCGCTATGGTAAAGATAGGTAGGTAAATCGTTAGTCATTGTTTTTTCCTTAGTTTATTTTATAAAAATCGCTTTTTTTCGGAGCGTTCGCAAGTTCTTCCGCTTTCTTTTCGTAACCCTTTCTTCCTAGCATTGCGTAAGTCGCGTTCTTTCCGCCCTCTACGCCCGGTTGGTTATACGCGTCTACGTCAAGCATTTCGCCCGCATACGCCGTTTGAAGTTCAAACATATAAAGAAGTTCGCCTATCGTGAACGCGTTCACTTCGGGAAGAGTTATTCTGTAATTAGGTCTTTGAGCAACCGTAAGCGCGTATTCCGTCGCAAACATCTCACTGCTTATAAGTTCGTTCATAGTGTGTCCGCACAAAAACGCCACGTCGGGAATATCTTCACAGCCGTAAGGTATGGGCGTTTCTTTTCTGTATTTGCCTACGCCTATAAAGGTTACCACCTTATCGAAAGGTCCTTCCGTATAAAGTTGCACCTGCGAGTGCTGATCCGTAACGCCCAGAGATTTTACGGGCGTCTGCCCGGCATATACCGCGACACCGTCGTTATTCACCTTTTTGCCGAGACTTTCCGCCCAGAGTTGCGCGTACCAGTCGCTTATGTATTTAAGGCTGTCCGCATAAGGCATCATTACGTGAATGTTTTTGCCTTTTCTTACAGATATATCGAGAAGAACGGCTTGCATAAGCG
>CAKQSC010000028.1 GCA_934271725.1 uncultured Clostridia bacterium | reverse complement strand
GGTGGATAAAAGCGTAAACTCGCTTACCGCGCCTAAAAGCAAAATAACGTTTTCGGGCGGTTCTTCAAGCGTTTTTAAAAGTTTGTTCTGACACACCGCGGACAAATCGTCCGTGCAGTCTATTATAAACACTTTTTTGTCGTTCTCAACGGGCTTTACGTAACTTTCTTCTATAAGGTTCTCAACGTCCTCTACCTTTATTTTATCGCCCGCGGTCGCGGGGTAAATCTTTAAATCGGCAAAGTTTTCCGCTTCTATAAGTCTGCACCTGCGACACTCACCGCAGTTGCTTCCCCGTTCGCACAGAACGGCTTTCGCAAAATATTTGAGATACCCCCTCAAATATTTTTTATCTCTGCAAACCAAAAGGTACGCGTGCGAATATCTTCCGCTTTTTACGTCCGACGAAAAGATTTTATATGCGGGCGTTTTTTGTATAAGCGAATATACCGACATAACTTAAAGCACTCCCGCTTTTTTAAGCGCGTTTATGATTTTCGCGTGCGTTTCGTCTTTCGTTCCGCGACAATCTATATTTATGATTCTACCGCTTTCGTCTTTCTTTAAAAGTTCGAGGTACCCCTCGTACACCTTTTTATGAAACTCCGCGCCGGAAAGTTCAAGCCTGTCCGTTTTGTCCGCACCGCCTTTTCTTTTGAAAGCGGAAACGGGATCGAGGTTTAAAAAAACCGTGTAATCGGGCATAGCCTTTTCGATTGCGTACGAATTGACGGATTTTATAAAATCGTAACCGAGTCCTCTCGCGTACGCCTGATAGGCAAAAGACGAATCTATATACCTGTCGCAAAACACGGTATACCCCTCGTTTAATTTGGGCAGAATGACCTCGTCTATAAGTTGCGCCCTTGCGGAAGCGTATAGCAACGCCTCCGTATAATCCGTCATTTCGGAATTGTTTTTAGAGAGAATTATTTCCCTTATTTTTTCGGAAATGGGCGTTCCGCCCGGTTCTCTCGTCATAATATATTTGATTTTATGCGAATCGAGGTATTCTTTAAGCATGGAAATCTGTTTGGATTTTCCTACGCCTTCGCCCCCCTCGAACGTTATGAACTTACCCTTCATCTTTCGTCCTTAATACGAGTATTTTATTGTCCTTTATGCCTATCGCCTTGTCCTGCGAGGCAAGATAATCCGCCATTTCTCTCGTAATCAGATCGCCCGCGAGAAGAATCATAAACTCTTCCGCCGTGGCGGATACGTTGCAAGCGGATATTCTACCCTCCGCGTCCTCTACGTTTACGTATTCGACGTTATCGCTCGTAACGGAAGAGATATAAGGCTTTTCCTTCTGTCCGAACACGACTTCTTTTCTGTCCGCGTACGTATGCGCGAGTTTCTTTATGCGAAGAATCCTTTTAAGGGAATATTCAAAATATTTCATAGCCATCGCGCCCATAGACGGCGACAGACGGAACGCTATATATCTCCCGTCGTTAAACTCAGGATATATACGCTTTGAACGAAGATACCTTTCCGCAAGGTTCGTGGAAATATCTACCCCTTTAAAGTCTATTACGAGGCAGGAAAAATCGACGTTGTTCACCACGAAATAGTTTACCGCCGAAAGCCTTTGCCTTAAAAGAAGAACTTCTTCTCTGAACTTTTCCGTCCTTTGTATTCCCGTCGTCGCGGAATATACTTCCGCAAACTCTATCGACGACAAAATATCGTATGAGGGCGTTTCGCACCCGAATACGTTTACGGACTCTCTTACTTTCTCAATCAGATCCTGATTGCCGACGTTGACAAGCACGCCCTGATTTAAGCAAGGCATTGTTTTATAAACGCCGTCTACCCATATATCGGCGTATTTACCGCCGTAAACCGTCTGATCGTCAAAACGGAAATGCGCGCCGTAAGCGCAATCCAGCAAAAGAAGTTTGTCGTTATGACTGACCGCTTCTCTCGCCTTTGCGAGGTCTATCGCCATTCCGTATTTGTCGGGATAGGAAAGAAGAACGCCTATCGCTTTTTTGTTGTTTGCCTGCAACGCTTTTTTAATGTCGTCTACCGACGGCGGTAAAAGCATTCCGTGTTTAAAGTTCTGATTAAGAATTATAGGTTCTATTTTAAACAACTTTAAAGCGGTGTAAACGGCGGGGCTCGCGTTTCTGTTTATGATAAGCGCGGAACCGTTGTCTTTTACCGCGTGTATCATTGCCAGAACAGCCGAGTTTATGCCGTCCGTCATAAAAAAACTTTCTTTCGAGCCGAGTATTCTCGACACGACGGTCTGCGCTTTGAGTATTCTCTCTTTCGGCTCTTTGTAATTGTCGCCGAAAGGCATACCCGCGATGTCCGCGCGCGATTGCTTGTAATATTTGTTCAGAATCTTATCTCTTTTATTAAGCGGTGTAGAAAAACAAAATATTCTCTTGCGCTTAAAAGAATCCATGCAATTTTTTATATAGAACTTCTGATTGTCCATATTTCCCCTTACAACGTCGTATAGGTATCGAATATATATCTTAAAAATCCTACGGTTTCATACTGTAAATCGGGCTGATATTTTTTATAGTCGAACACGCATACGACAACGCCGTCCGCCCCACTGCTCTTTGCGGGAATATCGCCGTAAATATCTTTTCTTATTTTATAATCTTCGCCGACGCGTCTGTTTTCTCTGTAAACGTTTTCGCCGTCTGTTTCTATCGCGTCTATTCCGCCGAGGTCTATACCGTACGTCTTTAATTCCGATCTCTCGTAAGCCTTTTTATAATCTTCGTCCGACGGATCGGAATAATAAGTGATTTCGTATTTTCTGTAATTAGCCCTTATCGGGTTATTTTCAAAAGTATAAATGCCGTCGAGTCTGTTTAAAACGTCGTACACTCTCAACGCGTCGGATTTAAGTTTTTCAAGTCTTTCGGCGTCTTTTTTCGCGCCGTTTTCGTACTGCGTTTTCGTTTTATACGCGTTGTCTTTCTTTTTTCTCGCTTTGAACTTCGCGTAAACGGTATCGCCGTCGAGTTGCACGTCGTCGCCGTCCGCTTTGAGTTCGGCAACCAGCGAGGCTACGTCCGCTATACTTTCCTTGCCGTCCGCGTATTTGACGGTGAAAGAAGCGTAATAGTAAAGCGCGTCTTTTATAAGTTCGTCGATATCGTATATCGAATAGTTATCGACGACCGCCTGATAGTTTCCGCTTATTACTTCTTTTTTCTCTTCGCCGTCAAGGGTTACTTCCGTTTTGGAAGTATTTCTGTCGAGTATGAGAATATCTCCCTCGTGCGTGGACGCTCTCGTGGACATAAGTTGACCGATATACTTTTCTTCAAAAGTGGAAACGGTGAGTTTTAAAACGTCGTAAGAAAGGACTTCTTTGCTTTCCATTTCGTCGTACAGTTTGTCGGAAGCATTTCCCCCGACGCTGTAATACATAAACACGGAAAAGTCCTGCCCCGCTCTCAATCTCGGCGCAAGCATATCGAACAGCAACACCCACAAAAGTATCACTGCGACAAGCACGCCCAGCATTTTAATCCAGTCGTACGCCCACATATTCGCGAAACGTTTTTTAGTTATCTTATTATCCATAAAAGTCCGTCGCCGATATCCTTTTTGCGGATATCGGCAATCTCCGTTTTTTATCAGTTGTTTTTAAGAGGCTTCATCGTCGGGAATAACAACACGTCCCTTATGGTCGCGCTGTCCGTAAGAAGCATTACGAGTCTGTCAACGCCGAAGCCGAGTCCGCCCGTCGGGGGCATACCGTATTCGAGCGCGGTAATGAAATCGTCGTCTACCTGCGCGTCGTTTCCGCCCTGCGCCCTTTTCGCTTCGACCTGCTTTGTAAATCTTTCAAGTTGGTCTATCGGATCGTTGAGTTCCGAAAACGCGTTGCCCATTTCCCTTGCGGTAATGAAATATTCAAACCTTTCGGTAAACGCCTTGTTGTCTTTCTTTCTCTTCGCAAGAGGCGAGTTTTCTACGGGGTAATCGTAAATTATCGTCGGCTGAACGAGTTTTTCTTCCACGCACGCGTCGAAAAAGGCTATAAGAACGTGTCCTTTGGTGGCGTTGTCCTCTTCTTCGACGGGAACGTTGCGTTCCTTTGCGCAAGCCCTTGCCTGCTCGTCCGTTTCCCATTCGTTATAATCTACGCCGGCGTACTTTTTAACCGCTTCTACCATGGTAAGTCTTTCCCACGGGGAACCCATATCTATCTCCACGCCCTGATAGGTTATCTTGTCCGTACCGCAAACTTTAAGGGTGATTTCCTTGTACATCTTTTCGATTAAGTCCATCATATCCTTGTAATCGCTGTACGCCTGATACATTTCTATCGACGTAAACTCGGGGTTATGCGATGCGTCCATACCCTCGTTACGGAATATTCTGCCCACTTCGTACACCTTGTCGAAACCGCCGACTATAAGTCTTTTAAGATAAAGTTCCGTTTCGATACGGAGATACATATCCATATCGAGCGTGTTGTGGTGCGTTTTGAAAGGTCTTGCCGCCGCGCCTATCTCTATGGGCGTCAGAACCGGCGTATCCACTTCCGTATACCCGAGGTTGTCGAGATACTCTCTTATATATTTTAAAATGAGCGAACGCTTTACGAACGTCTGCTTTACTTCCGGATTAGCGATTAAATCGACGTATCTTTGACGGTATCTCAAATCCGTATCTTTAAGTCCGTGATATTTTTCGGGAAGGGGAAGAAGAGACTTCGCAAGAAGAACAAAACCTTGCGCGTGTATGGAAACCTCGCCCGTCTGCGTTTTGAAAACGTAACCCGTAACGCCTACGATATCGCCTATATCGTCCTCTTTAAAGCCCTTGTACACGTCCTCTCCGACGTCGTCTCTGCGAATGTAAAACTGAATAGTGCCGTCCCCGTCGAGAAGGTGCGAAAAACTCGCCTTTCCCATAACTCTTTTGGAAAGTATTCTCCCCGCGACGGAAACCGTTTTACCCTCTAACTCGTCGAAATTATCTATAACCTGTTTGCTCGTGTGAGTTCTGTCGAACTTAACTATCTCGAACGGGTCTTTACCCGCTTGCTGTAAGTTTTTGAGTTTTTCTCTTCTTACTCTTAAAATCTCGTTTAAATCCTGCTCGACGGCGGGTTGATTATTTACGTTGTCCATTGTATTCTCCGAATTATTTAATGCTCTTTACGGTTACTTCGTAACTGAAATTGTTGGGTGCCTCTACCGTTACTTTTTCGCCTTTCTTCTTACCGAGAAGCGCTTTGCCGATGGGCGATTCGTTGGAAATCTTTACGGGGTTGCTGTTTATGTCCGCTTCCGTAGTACCCGTTATCTGATAAACGCTTTCTTCTTTAAGGTCTTCGTCGAAAACGGTAACCACCGAGCCTATCGTTACTATGCCCGATTTTTTGTCGCTTTCGTCTATAATGGTCGCTCTTTTAATTTTGTCTTCGAGTTCGAGTATTTTACCCTCTATCTGCGCCTGCTCGTTTTTAGCGGCGTCGTATTCGGCGTTTTCCGAAAGGTCGCCCTGCGAACGCGCGAACTTTATTCTCTCTATTATCTCGGGACGTTTTACGAGTTTTAACTCTTCGAGTTCTTTCTTTAATTCTTCAAAGCCTTCTTTGCTTAAAATTACTTCTTCCATTATATCCTCCGAAAAATAACATACAGTTATTCATTATAATACTTATGTATTATACCCGAAAAGACGCACCCTTGTCAAGGACTTTTTGAAATACTTGCAAATAAGGAAAAAACGGCGGGGCAAATGACCGCCTCGCCGTTTGTTTTTTGCGAAAGAATATAACGTACTTTTTATTTACGGAAAAAACTTCCGCAACAGGTGCAACTTTCGCTTCCGCAGGTTACCTTAATCTTGTCCAACTTGCAGTTGCAACCGCAGTTGTGAGCGCATTCGTGCACGTCGCATTCGACGCCGTAATTCTTCTTGCTTTCATAATCCATAATAAAAAATCTCCTTGTCGGGTTCAACCCTTTTATAAGTTTACCCCGAAAGAAGATTATTTATTCTTTAACAGTAAGTTTTTACGTAATAAGAGGATAATTCCTCGCCGTTGCACTCTTTTTCAAACTCTTCGCCAGGTTTTTTATGCTCACAAGACTTTCCATATCACTTCACCTTCTGCCTTTTAACCGTAAGTACCGCCAACAGGTAAGATATTACCGTATATACCCCCGGTACGACTATGGCGCACGTTTTTATAACGCCTTTATACTCGTGCGGTCTCGTGCCCTGCAAGTTTTGCAGTATTCCGTAAATGAACAGATTGAAAAAATCGAACTCGTTCTTACCGCCGGTGTTAATTTTTTTGCCGTCCGTAACAGTCGGTTCGTACCATTTGATTCTCTTTGCGCCGAATAAAATGGCGAAGATTATCAGCGTAAGAATTATCTGACTTATTATAAACAACAACGCGCAAATAAACTTTGCCGTAACGGAAGCGAACTTATTCGTTTGCATATACACGTTTTTCACGTATCTGCTTCTGTATTCCGGGCAACATATAAACAAGGAGAACAATACCACGCCGATCGGCATCGCACTGCCGTAATATTGTTGCATAAGTTCGATACCGCACATATAATCGGTGCCAACCACAGCCCAAACCACGTTATATAAAGACAAAAAATGCAAATACGATTATCGTCGTTAAAGAATGAGTTAATTTATATAACTCGTATTTCAAGCATTTAAACATAACAAAACTCCTATATGAGTACATATTATAGCACTAAATCGTATATATCTTTTTTAAAAAACCGATATTTTTTAACGTAAAAACACTACGGGCATTACCACGTTTTTGCACGAAAAACACTTATTCGTTTATTGCGTTGACAAACGCCGTGTTTTAGTGTACAATAATTGAGTTAAGGAGAATATTATGAAAGTTATTTTACTTAAAGACGTTAAAGGAACGGGAAAAAAAGACGACGTTGTCGAAGCAAGCGACGGTTTCGCGACTAATTTTTTGATTAAAAAAGGTTTTGCGATACCCGCTTCCAAACAAGCGGTAAACGAAAACGCGCAAAAGAAAGAAGCGGCAAAGTTTCACGCGGAAGAACAGAAAAAAGCCGACAGGGCTTTGGGAGAGGCTCTCAAAGGCAAGCAAGTCGTAGTTAAAGTCAAATCGGGCGAAAACGGCAAAATCTTCGGCAGTATCACCAACAAGGAAATAGCCGAACAGTTAAAGACTATGGGGTTCGACGTTGAAAAAAAGAAAATCATAGTTACCTCGCCCATTAAAAACACGGGCGTATACGATATTTCCGTAAGAATATCGGCGGAAGTTACCACTAACATAAAGGTAGAAATCGTCAAGTGATACCGACCGACGAAAACAAACAACCGAATAACAACGCGCAAACGGACGGAACTCAAACCTTGCCCGAAAGCGTAAACAACCGCGATTCGACGGTAATTTCAAACGATTTGCCCGGTGGCTCGAAAGACGCCCCCGTAGCGGGCGATACCGCGGGCGAGAGCAACCTTTCGGAAAGCGAGGGCGTTTGCGGAAACGAACCGTCGGGCGACACGCAAACGGCGGTGTTCGAGAAACCCGCCCCGCCGTTGTCGGCTATAAAAAACGAGCCGAACAAAAAGAAAAAGTGGCTTAAAATACTTGTAACCGTTTTGTTTGTAGGCATTATCGCCGGCACGATTATTTACACCGCCGTTCACGATTTTTCGGGCGAGAAAGTAGATTTCGGGCAGATTATGTCCCTTATCGGCGAACACTGGTATTACCTTTTGGTACTTTTGGGACTTTTTGTCGCAATGCACGTTTTAGAAGGGCTTAAAATATCTTTTATGCTGTATAAAACGACGGGTAAGTTCTCTCTCGTAAAAGGATTCAACTGCGCCGTTATAGGCAGGTATTACGATTACGTAACACCGCTCGGATCGGGCGGACAACCCTTTCAGATGCACTATCTCGGCACTCACGGCGTACCCGTGGGACCTGCCGGAGCGATACCCATAAGTTCGTTTTTCTTAATGCAGTTTTCGTTTTTCCTGTTCGCGATAGGTTCGTTTATTATGGGAACTTCGCTCGTGCCGTTAAGCGTTAAAATAGTAGCCTATTTCGGCGCGGTGTTTTACATTATCGTACCCCTGTTTCTCGTAATCTTTTCGTTTATGCCGAAAGCGGGGCACAAAGTAATTTCTTTCGGCGTAAAAATACTTACGAAAATCAAGATTTGCAAAACGCCCGAAAAATGGATTGAAAAAGGCAACTCCGCAATAGACAACAACAGAAACAATCTTGCGACAATCGCTAAATCGAGAGTGATTATACCTTGCTTCTTCCTGTCTGTGCTTTGTATTCTCGCGCAGTGCTCCATGCCCTATTTCACCCTTCTTCTTTTCGGTGAAAACGCAAACGGCATAACTCTTTCCTTTTCGAGTTACCTCGAAATAACGAAGGTTACTTTCTTTATTTACTCGGCTATAACATTTATGCCCACCCCCGGAAACTCCGGAGCGGCGGACGGCACCTTTTACGGATTGTTCAAATCTCTTCTGCCCGTGGCGGGTTCCTGCTTTATAGGAATGACTGTTTGGAGAATATTCAGTTTCTATCTTTTCCTTTTGTTTGGTCTGGCTCTTTCTATCGGTATCAAAATAAGGAAAATAAGAAAACACAAACGCGAAAACTTATTATCGGAATAATTTTATAAACGCAAATAAATCGCGAATACGGCGGGCAACGAAAGTTGCCCGCCGTATCTTTGTCTTTTTTTTAAAACGCGTTTTCTTCTACCGTCGTATGACGGCATATTGCCGTAAGCGTCTGTTATTCTGTTTTTGTTTCGCCGTTTTTTATTTTGTCCGTTCCTTACTTGCCGTCCTTGAAAAACTCCGTTTTATCGACGGCATGCCGAGCAAGAATAACACGCTTATAACGACGGTTTTACCTATACCGGTATTCTTCACCGTTCTCGCTCCCGGACGGCATAACACGCCTGTAACTGCCGTTTAATATCATATTTCAAAGTATTCAACGTATCTTTTAACTTCTCTTGCGCAACCTTTCTCAACCGCAAACACGCCCTCTTTAAGGCTTATATCTCTTCCTTTTTCGTTTACGTTATCCGGCAGATTGCTCCACGGTTCTATGCAAATCATTTCCGAGCCGTCGCTATGCCACAACAACAGATTTGAATAGTCTTTAAACCCTACCTCGACGCACTTTTCGCCTTTCGGGTTATAAAGCGTTACCTTTCTCGATTTGACGTTTCCGAATACCACGGTCGCGGAGTTTTCAAGCAGTTGGCATGGTATATCGAGGATTTTTCCTTTGCCTATGTTTTCAAAACCGCCCGTTCTTCTGCCCTCGCCGTCAAGCAAAAGGTTATCGAAAGTTTCCTCTTTTTCAAACTCTAATTTATATCCGTCGAGCGATCCGAACGTGTTGAAAGAATCGTGTCCTCCGCAAGCGAAATATATGCGTTTATCGTCTGCATTCTCTACTTTATACGTAATATCTATTCTTCCGCCGTCAAGCGTATACGTTACGTAAAGTATAAACTTATAAGGATAATCCGCAAGCGTACGCTCGTTGTATTTAAGCATAAACGTAACGGACGAATCCGTTTTTTCCGCAATTTCGAACTCGCTTTTTCTCGCGAAACCGTGTCTAGGTCTGTCGTAAGAAACGCCGTCCGCAACCACCTCGAAAAGTCCCGCGTACGGGAAAAGAACGGGGGCGTGTCCCGCCCACGAACCGTTATCGTTCTGCCACGAACGTTCTTTGCCGAAAGCGTTCACACCGACCGCCTCCGCGCCGAGCGTGTTAAACTTTGCCGTTATATTTTCGTTTTTCAATTCGACTATCATATTCCGTCTTACTTCTCCTTATAATACAGTCTGCAATGGCAATACCCCTCGAAATCGGGATCGGCAATCTGCTCTTTAAACTCTTTGCACATACATTTATATTCGGGTTTTTTGCCTACTCTGCACGGGCAATAACCGTCCTTCGCTTTCAGCCCTTCGAGTACCGTTTTAACCACTTCTTCGTCTTCGTTATATCTTACTTTCATATTTATTCCTTTGGCGATTTTTCGCCCGTCACACCGATAAGTATAACACGCTTCCGTTTCTTTTACAACAAAAAATCCCGATTTTCGCAATCGGGACTTTGTTTTTTAATTATTCGGCAACCGTATCCGACGTAAAGTCGTCGTCCGACTCCGCGTCTCTGCCCGCAACGTAATGAGGCGTCAAACCTTTATATTCGCCCATACCCGTACCTGCCGGAATGAGTTTACCTATAATTACGTTTTCGTTAAGACCGATAAGCGGATCGACCTTGCTCTTGATAGCCGCTTCCGTAAGAACTTTCGCCGTTTCCTGGAAGGACGCCGCCGACAAGAAACTGTCCGTAGCGAGCGTCGCCTTGGTAATACCGAGCAAAATCTTCTTCGCTACCGCCGGTCTTCCGCCGTTTTCGACTACTCTCGCGTTTTCTTCGTCGTACACGTTTACGTCTATAACCTGCCCGGGCAAGAACCCCGTATCTCCGCCGTTTTCGACTTTGACCTTTTTAAGCATTTGCCTTATGATGATTTCTACGTGCTTGTCGTTGATGTCAACGCCTTGCGAACGATAAACCGCCTGAACTTCTTTCAGCAGATAGTCCTCTACGCCGTTTACGCCCGTAATCTTCAAAATCTCCTGCGGATAAGCCGAACCGTTGGTGAGTATCGTTCCCAAAGGCACGAAATCGCCGTTTCTTACCGTTACGCCCTGACCGAAAGGTACGGCGTAATCTTTCTTCGCGCCGTTTTCGGGCGTGATTATTATGTGAATAACCTTGTTTTCTTCCTGTATCGTAGCGGTACCTTCGATATCCGCAACGATTGCTTCGCCCTTGGGACGACGCGCTTCAAACAATTCTTCTACTCTCGGAAGACCACGCGTAATATCGCCCGTAGACGCTATACCGCCCGTATGGAAGGTTCTCATGGTCAACTGCGTGCCCGGTTCGCCTATGGACTGCGCCGCTATTATACCGACCGCTTCGCCGACTTCTACCTTAGAGTTGTTGGTAGACATATCTTTACCGTAGCACTTCGCGCACACGCCGTATCTGCTCTTACACGTGAATATGCTTCTTATGGCGACTTCCGTAATACCCGCTTTGGTTATGCGTTTAGCCGTGTCTTCGTCAATCATCTGATTGATTCCGATAATAACTTCGCCCGTTGCGGGATCTATAACGTCTTCCGCCGTAAATCTGCCGATAAGTCTGTCTTCGAGTTTTTCTATTATTTCTACCGTTCCGTTCGTGTTGGAAGTGATTGCGGAAACTTTCATTCCCCTAATCTTCTCTCCGCGGGAAGCGAAACAGTCGTCCTCTCTTATAACGACGTCCTGCGCGACGTCTACAAGACGTCTTGTAAGATAACCGGAGTCTGCCGTCTTTAACGCCGTATCCGCCAAACCTTTACGTCCGCCGTGCGAGGAAATAAAGTATTCGAGAACGGAAAGTCCTTCACGATAACAGGATTTAACGGGAACTTCTATGGTTTCGCCGTTGGGTTTGCTCATCAGTCCGCGCATACCTACCAACTGTTTAATCTGGTCGATAGAACCACGCGCGCCCGAGTCTGCCATCATCCATATCGGGTTGAACTTATCGAGTTGTTGTTTAAGGCTTTCGGAAACTACCGACGTAGCCTTCGTCCATACGTCTATAACGTTTTTATATCTTTCCTGTTCGGTTAAAAGTCCTCTTGCGAACTTCTTCTGAATGTTAACGACCTGCGCGTCCGCGTCCTGCAAAATCTTTGCTTTTTCGGGGGGCATGTGCATGTCGAATACGGATGTGGAAAGCGCGCCTATCGTGGAATATTTATACCCCAAAGCCTTTACGCTGTCAAGCACTTCCGGCGGAGCAAGCATTAAAAGGCAGTTAAAATTGAGGTTGCCTTTTGCCGAACAGCTTCCCCACCTTGAACGCTGATTTCTGATTGTTATTCTGCCATATGTAACTCCGATTATTTCTGCGTAATACCTAACCCTTTCGGGTATTATACTTAATGCTTTATCGGCAAGCGCCTGTATATCGCTTTCGGATAACGGTTCTGCGCCGTCTGCCATCTCTTTTAGTTTTTCCATTTTTAAGATATGATTTTCAATCCATCTTTTATGTTTTACAACAAATACACCTATTTCTTCATCTGTTGCATTGTTCGGAGCACGGACAATCAATCCGTCCCTTTTAATTTCAAGAGCAAGTGTCCTGCGGTTGCTCTTTATTATTGTATATTCCATTGATTACCACCGACTGTAAAATATTTTCAGATATTATTAATTATCTCAATCTGTACTGCATGCATCGCATCAAGTGCTGTATTGTGACTTTCTTTGCTTACGCCGGCACAGCAGCTTGCGTCAACCGCAATCGATACTTCGGGAAATGACGCTTTGAGTATCATAGCGTTTGAAATCACGCAAATGCTGCTGACAAGCCCGCACAGCTCGATGACGGAGTAGTGCTTGCCCTTGAGCCACT